>JAHXGL010000020.1 GCA_019923655.1 Candidatus Nealsoniibacteriota bacterium | reverse complement strand
ACATGTAAGAATTAGCAGCGTTGTTTACAGTTCTTTGGGATAAAAATAATTGATTAATTTTTCCATCGGGGTAAGATTGCTAATGCCTTTGTGCGGCTTGACAGTATTGTAATAATTAACGAAACGGATCAATTCTTGTTTTCTGTGGACACTGCTTTTAAATCGAGTTTTGTTGTGCCACATTTCCATTATTGTCCTGATAACTCTTTCTGCTTTGCCATTAGTTCTTGGGGTTTTAACTCTTGTAAATCTCTGTTCAATCTTGTTTCCTTGGCATAGTTTCATAAAAGCGTGTTCTTTAGAATTTCCCCTGTATCCGGTTCCATTATCAGTATACCATATTTCAATAGTGTAAGGACATTCTTCTAATACTTGTTTTAAGAAGTTGGTTGCTGAATACTGGGTTTTATCAGGCATAATAGCCGCGTAAAGCTCTCTGGAAAAGTCATCTATGGCCACGAATAAATGTTCGGGCTTTGTGAATGGAGTTCCTCCCCTTAACAGAGGTAAGCGGGTATGGTCTGAATGAAGCATTTCTCCGGGATAATCCTTGTTGTATCTTTTGGCTTGAGCTTTCAGTTTCTTTTCTAACTCTGCTTCTACCTTGGCTAATCTTTTTAATCCGTATTCAAGACAACGAAACCTTTTATTAATACTTTTATGGATACTAAAATCCTTATGTCTTCCCCTCTCAAGAGCGCGATATATTGTTGGTCTTGATATGCTATATTGTCTTTGTAAGTCGCATATCCTTACGCCTTTATTGAAATACTTATCAAATATTTCCTGACGTTGAATGGGTGTCAGGCGAGCCCTTTTATGAATAGTCATATGTTTACACTTTATCACTGGTCAAAAGTGTAAACAACGCTAGGATTTCTTACATATAAA
>JAHXGL010000002.1 GCA_019923655.1 Candidatus Nealsoniibacteriota bacterium | reverse complement strand
AGGGATGAAGTTAAACGCGAGAGAGCAATGGTAATCTGGTTCAAAACAGAGCGAACAGCTTATGCTATTTTAGCAGAGAATTCTTTGACAAGTTAGGACTCCTAAGGAAAGAGAGAGAAAAAAATGAGAAATAATCAAGAAAGCATCGGGAAGAGAAACCATTGAAAGAGATGTGGAAGACGCGGAGAATTAAGCCAGCAAATTGCTGGCTCTTTTTTTTAAAAAATGGTAGAATAGAACAAGTGTAAAAATGAATAAAAAAGAGAAAACCTTAAACGTGAAAATTAAAATAATTGGCGTTGGCGGTTCAGGTTCTAATGCTGTTTCAAGGATGATGAAATGCAAGATTAAAGGGGTAGAGTTAATTGTGATTAACACTGATATTCAGGACATTAGAAAGGCAAGGGCTCATTTAAAGCTTCGAATCGGGAAGAAAACTACTCAAGGACTGGGCACGGGAATGAATCCTTTACTTGGACAGAAAGCGGCTGAAGAAAGCAGAAAGGAAATTGCCGAAATCTTAAAAGAATCGGATATGGTTTTTATTTCCTATGGCGCTGGCGGCGGAACCGGGACCGGCGCCGGGCCGATTATCGCTGAAATAGCCAAAGAATCAGGCGCTCTTGTCATAGCTATTGTTACCAAGCCATTTTCTTTTGAAGGATTTAGTCGAGCCAGGATTGCTGAAAATGGAATTAAAAAATTAAAAGAAAAAGTTGATACTTTAATTTCTATTTCCAACGACAAGCTTGTTTCCGCGCTAGACCCTGATATTACCTTAACTAATGCTTTTTGGATTTGCGATGATACTTTGCGTCAGGCTGTTCAGGGAATTTCTGATTTAATATTGCTTCCGGGCATTGTTAATGTTGATTTTGCCGATGTCAAAGCAATTATTGCCAATGCCGGTTCTGCTTTTTTCGGGACAGGCAAAGCTATTGGCAAGGACAGGGCAGAGAAAGCGGTTATGGCGGCGATTAACTCTCCTCTATTAGATGTTTCTATAAAAGGCGCTAAGGGTGTTTTGTTTAATGTTTCTGGCAATAAAGACATTAGTTTATCAGAGATTGATCAAGTAGCTAAAATTATTACCCAGGAAATAAATCCAGAGGCCAAGATAATTTTTGGCGTGGTTCAGGATGAAAAAATAGCCCCGTATAGCTCCCGTGAAGATTATACAGGGCTAAAAAAAGGAGAGATAAAAGTAACAATTATTGCGACAGGTTTTTGATAAATTCCTTGACAAGGTTTTAGGAGATGTGATATATTGAAATATAATGGTGGAAATTATTCCAAAAAAAAGTTCCCTTTTTCCCCAAGAAGTCCATAAATCCAAGATTTTGTTTGGTCCTGGCCTGTTTTTACTTTTAATTGTTGCAGGCGCCTATTTTTTATTAGGTCATTTAGTAAAAAATGCTTCTTTAGAATTAACCGAATTAGATAGTAAATTGGCAGGAAAGAGAACTGAACAGCACTTGCAATTAGAAGCAAGAATAACCGAATATCATCAGAAGCTTGAAAATTTTTCAAATATCATTGGAGGTTTTCAATATTCAAATAACTTTTTTGATTTCATAGAAAACAAAACTCATCACCAGGTTTGGTTCACTTCAATTAGTTTGCAGCCGAATAAATTTTGGGTAGAAATTTCCGGTCAAGCTCCGAGTTTTCAAATTGTTGGCGAGCAAGTTTTAGCCCTTGAGAAATCAGAGTTTGTTCAAAAAATTGATTTAACAAGTATTGAAATAGGAGAAGTAGGAGTTGATTTCAGCATTGATCTTTTGCTTAATCCCAAATTATTCTCTTTAGGGGCTTTGATAGAGGAACCAGAACCAGAACCAGAACCAGAGCCAGGAGCTGAAGAGAATTAAAATGATATATTTTAAAAATAAATAAAATGAATAAATTGATTTTTATTATTATTGCTTTTATTCTTATTGTTTTTGCTTTAGGTTTCTTTTTAATCGCGCCAAAATATCAGGAACTAAATAATATTCAGCTTAATATCAGAAACAGAACGAGCGAAATAAAACATTACGAAACCAGGTTTAAGGAGTTTGAAAAAATCATAGTTCAATTAGAAGAATATAAAGCAGAGCTTGCTAAAATTGAGTCGGCTCTTCCTTTTGGTTCTTCTTTGCCAGCCCTATTTCATTTTATTCAAGAATCAGCAATAAAAAATGGCTTGCTTTTAAGAGAGATTAGCGCAACTCCCGCGCCTGTTGCAGAAGCAGAAGTAGAAGCAGGAGTAGGAGCAGGGGTAGAAGTAGAAGCAGGGGCAGAAGCAGGGGCAGAAGAAGTTGTTCAAATCAAAAAGATTCATATTAATTTAGTTCTTTCCGGTCCCTATCCTTCTTTCAGGAGATTCCTTTCTATATTAGAGAAGAGCGCTCGTTTTATCAGAACCGAAAATATTTCTTTTTCGGCTCCGGAACAAGGCGATATTTTTTCTTTTAATTTAATAATGAGAACTTATTCTCAATAATTATATGGCGATTACCTTTATCAAAGAAAAGAAAATTCAAATTTATTTAATCCCGGCATTGATAATTATTATTGTTTTAATTGCGGCCATTATTATCTGGCAGGGATTTTTAGTAGTTAAACCAGATTTAGCGGTTGAACCAGACCCGGAAAAACTAAAAGACCCAATGGTAAGCAAAATAGAAAAGCATTTTGACAAAACCTTAATAAGCCCAATTTTAAGGGCTCTTATTGCTTTTGAGCAAATCAAGCCCCCAGAAGAGACAGGAAGAAAAAATCCTTTTCTTTCACCTCGGATTTTAGAACCTTAAAATGATATTAATTGAGCAATTAGTTAAAAGGGGAGTATTAAAAAAAGAAAAAGCTCTTTCTCTGGAAACCGAGATTAAGAATTCAGTCAAAAAAGAAGAGGAAGTGCTTATAAGGGAAAAGATTGTCTCAGAGGATTTTTTGTTTAATCTAAAAAGCGAAATCTTAAAAATACCTTTGAAAAGAGAAGTAGATAAAGAGAAAATTGCCCAAAAAGTTTTTGAAATAATTCCTGAAGAGTCGGCAAGGTATTATAAAATGATTTCCCTGTCTAAAAAAAAGGATATTTTAGATGTGGGAATGGTTTATCCTGAAGACTTAAGTGCTCAAGAAGCGCTGAAATTTTTAAGCCGTCAGGAAAAATTTACTCCTCAAGTTTTTCTAATTACCCTCACTGTTTTTAGTGAACTTATAAAACGGTATCAGGATATTAGAAAGAATGTTGACCAAGCCCTTCAACAATTAGAAACAGAATTAAAGGTTGATAAAACCGAAGCAAAAATTACGGAAAAAGTTGATTTGGAAAGATTGGTTGAAAAAGCGCCAATTATCAGAGTGGTGGCGGTTCTTTTGAGGCAGGCCGTAGAGAAAGAGGCTTCTGATATTCATATTGAGCCGGTTAAGGGAAGATTAAGAGTAAGGATTAGACAAATGGGGATTTTGCGCTCCAGTTTTTGGTTGCCGCTAAAAAACCTTGCCCCAATAGTTGCCCGAATCAAAATTCTGGCTAGTTTAAAGATTGATGAAACCAGGATTCCTCAAGATGGCCGTTTTTCCGCCAAGATTAATGAGAAAGATATTGATTTCAGGACTTCCACTTTTCCGACTACCCTGGGAGAAAAAGTGGTTATCAGAATTCTTGACTCAACCACTGGCTTGAAAAGTTTTAAGGAATTAGGACTGGAAAGAAAAAACCTGGAGATAGTTAAGAAGACGACTAAAAAACCTTATGGTTTAATTTTGGCGACCGGCCCTACCGGCTGCGGGAAATCAACTACTTTGTACGCTATTTTAGAAATTTTAAATAAAGAAGGAGTGAATATTATAACATTAGAAGACCCTGTAGAATATTTTATAGACGGCGTTAATCAGTCGCAAGTAAAGCCGGAAATTGGCTATACTTTTGCAACAGGACTTCGTCATATTGTAAGGCAGGACCCGGATATTATTATGGTTGGCGAAATCAGAGATGAAGAAACCGCTGGTTTGGCTATCCACGCCGCGCTTACCGGTCATTTAGTTTTAGCCACCCTGCATACCTCTCATGCTGTTGGCGCTATTCCCAGATTAATTGATATGAAAGTAGACGCTTTTTTACTTCCTTCAACTTTAAGTATTATTATTGCCCAACGATTATTAAGGACTCTTTGTCCATTCTGTAAAAGGAAAGTAAAGCCACCAAAAGAAACAGAAGAGATGATTATCAGAGAAGTTAAATCAATACCAGAGTCAATCAGGCGCGATTACTCAATTGAAGTTCCTAAAGATTTTTATATTTATGAGCCCGGACAATGTAAAAAATGCGATACCAAAGGTTTTTCTGGCAGACTCGGTATTTTTGAAGTTTTAGCTATGACAGATCAGCTTGAAGAGATAATTTTACAAAAGACATCGGAATCAGCCATTTTTCAGCAAGCCCGGAACCAAGGAATGATAACCATGAAACAGGACGGGATATTAAAGGTTTTGGAAGGAAAGACTACGATTGAAGAAGTGTTGAGGGTGGCGGAAGAAAAATAGAGAAATAGAAAAATGGATACATATCAAACGTATTTAAAAAAATTATTGTTATTAACAATTGAGTCTTTGGCTTCTGATTTGCATATTTCAGTCGGCCATCCGCCTGTTTTAAGAATAAGCGGCAAATTGGTTTCTTTGATCAAGGAAAGAAAAATATCTTCCGAAGATGTAAGGGGCCTGGTCAATGTTTTGATGGATGATTTTCAAAAGCAGAGATTTATTCAGGAAAAAGAAATTGATTTTTCTTATTGTTTTGAAAACCAGGCAAGATTTAGGGTAAATGTTTTTTTTCAGAAAGGAAATCCCTCTGCCTCTCTTCGTTTTATTTCTCCAAAAATCAAAACAATTGAAGAATTAAATCTTCCGCCGCACTTACATCAGTTTACCAAAGTAACCCAGGGATTTGTTTTGATTACCGGCTCTTCAGGACAAGGTAAATCAGCTACTTTAGCCGCTTTAATTGATGAAATAAACCATACCAGAACAGAGCATATTATTACTATTGAAGATCCGATTGAATATATTTTTAAGAACGATAAGTCAATTATTAACCAAAGAGAAGTTCATCAGGATACCTTGTCGTTTGCCAGGGCTCTTCGGTCAACCTTTCGCCAGGACCCGGATATTATTATGGTCGGCGAAATGAGAGATTTGGAAACCATATCCATTGCTATTACTGCGGCTGAAACCGGTCATTTGGTTTTTGCCACTCTGCATACTAATTCTGCTAGTCAGACCATCCATCGGATTGTTGATTCTTTTCCGTCTGACCAGCAGCAGCAAATTAGAGCGCAGTTAGCAGGGTCTTTGTTGGGCGTAATTTCCCAGCGGCTTATTCCCAGAATCAAAGGAGGATTGGTTCCGGCTTGTGAGATAATGGTTTCAACGCCGGCAACAGCCAATCTGATTCGCGAAAACAAAATCCACGAACTGCCTTTAGTTATTGGAACTTCAGCTGAATATGGAATGATTTCTTTCAATAGAGCTTTGGCTAATCTGGTTAAGGGAAAAGAAATTTCTTTAATAGACGCCTTAAATTATTCTTCAAGCCAAACCGAATTAAAAATGTTATTGAGTAGAGGTAGATAATGAAATTTGCTTATCAAGTTAGAACTAAAGAAGGAGAAATTCAGACCGGAGTAATTGAGTCCTCTTCGCAGGACGCGGCTCTTAGTTTTATTCAAAGAGCTGGCCGCTATGTTACTTCTATAGAAGAAATTAAAGAAAAGCCATTTTATACTAAGAGGATAAAAATTTTTGATAGAGTCCCTTCTCAACAGCTTGTTTTATTTTCTCGTCAGCTTTCCATTATGTTTAAGTCCAAGATTCCCCTTTCCGAGGCCTTGCATTCCATAGCCGATCAAACTAAAAACATAGGTTTTAAGGAAAAAATCTTAGAATTGTTTGAAGATGTAGAAGCTGGCACTTCTTTTTCTAAAGCTTTAAGCTCTCATCCCGGTCTTTTTTCGGTTTTTTATGTAAATATGGTTAAGTCCGGCGAGGCCTCGGGTAATCTTTCCCACTCCTTGAATTATTTAGCCGAACATTTGGAAAAAGAACACCATCTCCGTTCTAAAATAAAAGGGGCGATGATTTATCCTATTTTTGTCATTATGGTTATGGTTACTGCTTTTTTGGCAATAATTTTGTTCGTTCTTCCTGAATTGACCAAGCTTTTAGAAGCTGGTGGCGGAGAAATACCAGCGATCACGATGATGGTGATAGGCCTGTCGGATTTTTTAAAAAAATGGGGCTGGCTTTTAGTTTTAGGTTTAATCGGTTTAATAATTTTTGCGTATCGCAGCCATAAAACCCAAAAAGGAAAAGAAATTTTTGATAGAATTGTGTTGGGGTTTCCAATAATTGGCGAGCTTACCAAAAAAATTCATCTTATTCGTTTTGGCGAAAATCTTTCAACTTTAATTTCCGGAGGCATTCCTATTTCCAAGGCATTGGAAATTTCAGGAGATGTAATTGACAACACGATTTATAAAAAAGCTATCTTAGATATCCAGGAAGCGGTAAAAAAAGGGGAGCCGTTAAATGTTGTTTTAAGAAAAAGCCCTGGGCTTTTTTCTCCCCTTTTTAGCCAGATGGTTTCAGTTGGAGAAAAGACCGGTACGGTTGACAGATGTTTAATGAATATGGTAGAATTTTATCAAAAGGAAGTAGAAAGGAATATAGACACTCTTTTAAGCTTGATTGAGCCGATTTTAATTATTTTTTTAGGAGTAATGGTTGGGGGTTTAGTGGCTTCGGTTTTAATTCCCATTTATCAGATGGCCGCAATTTAATTATAAAGGTCGATTAGAAACGCAAATAAACTATAATTTTACCAAATAGTTTTATGAATAAAAATAGAGGTTTTACCCTTATTGAACTTTTAGTTGTTGTGGTGGTGATTGGAATTTTAGCGGGAATAGTTTTTGTTACTATAGGCGATATTCCAAGAGATGCCAGAAATTCCCGTAGAAGGTCTGATATGAGAACAATTCACCTCGCTATGGAAATGTATAGGATAAATATACGAAGAGGTGTGGGATATATGGCGATTACGTCGGCTCCGATAACTCCGGCGCCTCCCACTCCCGGAAACAGACTTACTACTATTGCAATTGGGGAAATTTTAAATCCTATACCATTAGACCCTTCTAATACTGGCGACTTCATATATCGGGCTTTTGCTAGCCCTGTTGGTTCTACAGAATTTTGTATTTGGGCGCGAATGGAAGGTATTGCTCCTGGAACAGCAGGAGCAGTTGTTGCCGCAAGCGAAAGAGGAGTGAGAGATATGGCGGCAGCGCCAGCTAGTTTAATTGCTTGTCCTTAATAGGAGTTAGTCAATGTATGTTTCTGGTTTTGATTTTGTTTCTAATTGGAATAATTATTGGTTCTTTTTTGAATTGTCTGATTTACCGTTTGGAAATTGATTATATAAAACGTCATATTAAGACAACCAAATTCGTCCCGCAAACATACGTTTCCAAATCCCCCCTTCTCCAGAGGAGAGAAGGGGGGGTGGAAGACAAGGGACGAAGTTTTTTGCGTGGCCATTCTTATTGTCCTGATTGCAAACATATTTTATCCTGGATAGATTTAATCCCAATTTTAAGCTTTTGGTTTCTTAAAGGAAAATGCCGTTATTGTTCTAAAAAAATCTCCTGGCAATATCCTCTTGTAGAAGCGGCAACCGGATTGCTATTTTTATTGGTTTTCTATTTTCAGCCCAGCCCTATGCTGTCTTTTAGCTACTATTTAATCATCTCTTGTTTTTTAATTGTTGTGTTTGTTTATGACCTTAAGCACTATATTATTCCGGATAAAATTATTTATCCAGCCATTGGGCTAAGTCTTTTTTATCAATTATTGAAATTTTTGATTCAGCTCAATGAAAATGGAAAGGGAATGGATTTTGGGCTTGTTCAGGATTTAGGATTTGGGATTTTGCCCTCTTTATTTTTTCTGGCAATAATTTTGCATTCTCGCGGTCAGTGGATGGGGTTTGGCGATTTTAAGCTAGCAATCTTAATGGGTTTAATTCTTGGCTGGCCTGATATTTTAGTTGCTCTATTTTTAGCTTTTTTAATTGGCGCCCTGGTTGGCTTGGGATTGATTATTCTGCGCAAAAAAACCTTAAAAAGCGAAATACCTTTTGCCCCTTTTTTGGTTACCGGTACTTTTATTGCAATGTTTTTAGGCAGAGATATTTTTAATTGGTTTCTCTAGGAGCCATTATGAAAAAACCGCGACCAGTCGCGATTTTTTTACTCAAACAGGCTATGTTCTCTTTGTCATTGTCCTTCTGCATTTAGTACAGGCCTTGACTCTTTTGTTTGACAATAAAGAGACCCATTGAAGGTTGGGGTATTTTCTTTTTTTGGGCGTTGGATTGTATCTGCTCATTAGTTTTTTTCGTTGCCCGGCCATTATTGATTTTTTTCCGCAAATTGCGCATTCTTTAGCCATTATTAAATTCTATCATAGTTTTTAATTTTTGCAAATTTCTGATATACTAAACAATATCATATATCATATGGAGATGATATTTCTGGTTATTATTTTGATTTTTTCCATTGTTATTCACGAGGTTGCCCACGGAGCAATGGCAAATCATTTAGGCGATCCGACCGCCAAATATGCCGGACGGCTTACTCTAAATCCGATAAAGCACTTGGACCCTGTTGGTTCAGTTTTAGTGCCTTTGTTTTTGATTATTATGCAAAGCCCTTTTTTATTTGGCTGGGCAAGGCCGGTGCCGGTTAATCCTTATAATTTTAGCGACCAGAAATATGGTTCGGCTAAAGTGGCTATGGCTGGCCCAGGGGCAAATCTTTTAGTAGCAATAATTATTGGATTTTTTAGTCGATTTTTGCCTTTAGGGGAAGGTGTTAGATTTAATATTATTAAGGCTTTTTTAGAGAGGGATATGGAAACCCTATCTTATTTACTACAAGGAGATCCTTTTGCTCAAATTTTTCTAATTTTTAGTTTTGTTATTTTTATAAATATTCTCCTTGCTATTTTTAATTTACTGCCCATTCCTCCCTTAGACGGCTCTCATATTCTCTTTACTTTTTTACCAGATTCAATGGAAAATTTGAAAATACTTTTAAACCAATACGGTTTTTTTATTTTAATCGCTTTTATTTTTTTGGGCGGTTTTCGTTTAATTTTTCCATTAATTTTAGAAATTTTTTCTTTAATTACAGGATTATTACTGATTTAAATTGACAATTTTAAATTTATTTGTTAGAATTTAATTTAAGCGCTAAGTGATTATATTTTTGATTTTTAATTTTTGATTTTTTACTATGCCGACAATTCAACAATTAATTAAAAAAAAGAGAAAAAGGACAAAAAAGAAAACAAAAACGCCAGCTTTGGCTTTTGGTTTTAATGTTAAGAAAAACAGGCCAAAAAATTATCCGTCTTCGTTCAAAAAAGGAGTTTGTCTGAAAGTTTTTACTGTTACTCCCAAGAAACCGAATTCCGCCATTAGAAAAGTAGCCCGACTTCGTTTGACTAATGGAATGGAAGTGACGGCTTATATTCCCGGCGAAGGCCATAATCTTCAGGAGCACTCTGTGGTTTTAATCAGGGGAGGAAGAGTGAAAGATCTGCCGGGAGTAAGGTATCATATTGTAAGGGGGGTGTTGGATGCTGGCGGTGTTGAAGGGAGAAAACAGGAAAGAAGCAAGTATGGAACTAAACGAGAGAAGAAAACAGCATCTTGAAATTTTAGTCTTCCAAATCCTACGGATTTGGAAACTTCATTTGGAAATATAGGGTAAAGTTCGATTTCCCGGACCGATTTCAGAAGCGAGGCAATAGGTTTCAAGGCAGCTTTCGCAGGCTTGTTGGCATGGTTCCCGAACAAAGTGAGGGACAACAAGCCGAGAACGCAGGCTGTAAAATCTCGCTGGGATTTTAACAGCCGGTGACTTGAAACTTGATTGCTGAGCTTCTGATGCTTTAAGCTAAATTACGAACAAATAGGTCCGTTTTTCAGACTTTACCCAAATATATGAAAAAAAAGACAAAATATCAAACTTTGCCAGACCCTGTTTATAATAATATTGCAGTGGCTAAATTTATTAATTACATAATGCGGCGAGGAAAAAAAGCCCTAGCTAGGAAAATAGTTTATAATGCTTTTGATATTATTAAAGAAGAAACCAAGAAAGATCCTCTGGGGGTTTTTGAAAGAGCGCTTGAAAATGCCGCGCCTGTTTTAGAGGTAAAGCCTAAAAGAGTGGGCGGGGCAACATATCAGGTGCCAAGAGAGGTAAAAGATAAAAGAAGGATGGCTTTAGCGGCTCGCTGGATAATCCTTTCGGCAAAAGCGAGAAAAGGAAAGTCAATGAAGGAAAAATTATCTCAAGAATTGATTAATGCCGCGAATAACAGCGGAGCGGCTGTCAAAAAGAAAGAAGATATTCGTCGGATGGCTGAAGCGAACAGAGCTTTTGCTCATTTTGCTCGTTGATAATGATGACCAAATTTGTTCAAAACCTTAAAGACCTCAATAAGAAAATCCTCAATCTTGAGGACTGTCTTTGACATAAAGAGAAAAGAAAAAAGAATTGAAGAAATTGAAAAACAGATTCAGAGACAGGATTTTTGGCGCAAGCAAGAGCAAGCAATCAAAATTAGTCAGGAGCTGGCAGATTTGAAAAAAGAAATAAGAGATTTTATTGAACTTAAAAAAGAATTAAATGATTTAGAAGGGCTAAGCAGAGAAAAAGAAGACCAAAAAGAAAAACAAATAGAAGAAAAACTTCAGATTTTAGAAAGCCGAGTTAAAAACAAAGAATTTCAAGTTTGGTTTTCCTTTGAGCGCGATAAAGACAATGCTATTTTGTCAATTTATGCTGGAGCCGGAGGTATAGACGCCCAAGATTGGGCGACAATGCTTTTGCGAATGTATGAGAGATATTGTCATTTTAAGGGACTTAAAACCGCAATTTTGGACCAATCTTTTGGCGAGGCCGGCGGACCAGAAGGAAGAATCGGAACAAAAACAGCCATATTAGAAATTAAAGGGAAATATGCTTTTGGTTTTTTGAAAAAAGAAACCGGAGTCCATCGTTTAGTGCGTATTTCTCCTTTTTCTTCAAGGTCTCTTCGTCATACTTCTTTTGCTTTAGTTGAAGTCCTGCCGGAGATTTCTGAAATTAAACAGGCGGAAATTAACATTAAGCCCGAGGACTTAAAAATTGATTATTATCGCGCTTCTGGTCCGGGCGGTCAGTATGTCAACAAACGGGAAACAGCGGTTAGAATAACTCATTTACCTTCCGGGGTCAAGGTTTCCTGTCAAAAAGAAAGACTTCAGGGGTTAAACAAAAATAAGGCGATGAAGGTTCTGATTAGCCGTCTTTTTCAGAAAGAAAAAGAGAAAGCTGAAAAAGAAATAAAGCAATTTAAGGGGAAAAATGTTTCTGTTGGCTGGGGAAATCAAACAAGGTCTTATGTTTTACATCCCTATAAATTAGTCAAAGATTTAAGAACAGGGATTGAGAAATCAGATGTTGAAAAAGTATTAGACGGAAACTTAGATGAATTTATTGAGGCTGAAATTCGCCAAGCCAACAAATAATAGGGTAAAGTTCGATTTCCCGGACCGATTTCAGAAGTGAGGCAATAAGTTTCAAGGCAGCTTTCGCAGGCTTGTTGGCATGGTTCCCGAACAAAGTGAGGGACAACAAGCCGAGAACGCAGGCTGTAAAATCTCGCTGGGATTTTAACAGCCGGTGACTTGAAACTTGATTGCTGAGCTTCTGATGCTTTAAGCTAAATTACGAACAAATAGGTCCGTTTTTCAGACTTTACCCAATAATATAAATGATAAAATTTCAGAATGTTTCTAAAATTTATCCTCCTGACATAAAAGCGGTAGACAATGTTTCTTTTGAGGTTGGGTCAAAAGAATTTGTTTCTATAATCGGAAGGTCGGGAGCAGGCAAGACCACTTTATTAAAACTTCTTTTGGCTGAAGAAAAACCAAACCAAGGCCGAATTTTTTTAAACGATCAGGATATTTGCCGTTTCAAATCAACAAAAGTGTCGGAGTTGCGTCGAAAAATTGGAGCTGTTTTTCAAGATTATAAATTGATTCCGTCTAAAACAACATATGAAAACATTGCTTATATAATGGAAGTGATTGGAGTTTCAGATTTTGAGATTACCAGAGACGTAGCAGGAGTTCTGGAAATAGTCGGCCTTACTGAACGAGCTAATAGTTTCCCGGCTGAACTTTCCGGAGGCGAAAGGCAGAGAGTGGCTATTGCCCGGGCATTGATTCATCGGCCCGAGGTTATTTTGGCCGACGAACCGCTTGGCAACCTTGATCCTTATCATGCTTTGGACATTACACGGCTTTTATTAAAAATTAACACTTTGGGCACTACGGTAATTTTAGTTACCCATAATAAAAATATAATTAATTCATTGGGAAAAAGGGTAATTACCCTTCAGGATGGAAAAGTGATTCGGGATGAACAAAACGGAAGATTTATTCTATGAGAATTATGGCTTCTATGTTTATTTCATTTAAACGAATTATAAAAGCGAGCGGGAGAAGTTTTGGTCGGAACAAGGGCTTGGCAATAGTTAATATTTTTATTATGGTAATGATGCTTTCGGTTATTACTTCGCTTTTTTTCTTTAATCATATTAGCCAGTTCCTGATTTTAAGCATTCAGGCAAGAGTTGATATCTCGGCTCATTTTAGATTTGAAACATTGGAACAAGATATTCGGGAGATTAAAGAAAAAATTGCCAATATGGACGGCGTAGAAGATGTTGAATATGTTTCTCAAGAGCAAGCCCTTAAGGATTTTATCAAGAGACACCAAGACGACCCGGTTTTAATGGAGTCTTTGAATGTTTTGGGGTTTAATCCTTTTTTATCCTCTTTAAATATCAGGGCAGCCGGACCTGTTTATTATCAGGCAATAGCAAAATTTTTAGAAACCGAACCTATAAAAGAATTTATTGAAAAAGTTGATTATAAGGAAACAAAGCCGGCCATTGAAAGGATTTTTGCCCTTACTGCCAATTTAAATAGAGTGGGGATTGGTTTAGTAGCAATTTTGGCGATTATGGCAGTTTTGATTGTTTTTAACACTATTAGATTAGCTATTTACAGTTCCCGGGAAGAAATAAAAATTCAGAGATTGGTTGGAGCGACAAACTGGTTTATTCGGGGACCCTTTTTAGTTCAGGGAATGATGATTGGTGTTTTTGCCGCTTTAATCTGCCTCTCGTTTTTTGCTTTGGGTTCTTGGCTAATTAGTCCAAGATTAGAGCTTTTACTTCCTGGCTTGAATATATTTAGTTTCTTTATTAAAAATATTTGGCTTATTTTTTTGATTCAAATATCCATTGGCATAGGACTGGGAATGATTTCCAGTTTTTTGGCAACCAGGAGTTATCTAAAAGTATAACGCAAAAAAGGACATAATCATTTTGCGGGGTGGTGTAATTTTGGTAGCACTCGAGATTCTGGCTCTCGCGATCTTGGTTCGAGTCCAGGCCCCGCAGCCAATAATAGTTTTCCACAGGGGCTATTCTTTTTAATTTGCTATAATAAAATAATTTTGTTCTTTGCGAAAACAAAGAGGTTGCTGTTAAAATTACTGACAAGGTAAAAGGTCGAAATTGTTAGATTATAATAAGTTTATTATGATTCAAACTTGGATTGATGTTACAATTGGCGCTTTGCAAGGGCTTTGGCAGGGATTTGTCGTGCTTATTCCAGTTCTTCTCGGGGCAGTTATTGTTTTTGCTGTTGGTTGGTTTATTTCAATTTGGGCGGGAAAGATAATTACTGAAATCTTAAAAAGAATAAAGTTTAATCGAGTTTTTGAAAAAGGAAGCTGGAAAGCAGCCCTGGAAAAGGCAGAAGTTAAAATGGATGCAGCCGGTTTTGTGGGCGCAATTGTAAAATGGGTTTTAATTATTGTTTTCCTTTCAGCGGCAATAAGAATTTTAGGAATAGAAGCATTTGATTATTTTATAGCCGCTATTGTAGGGTATCTTCCTAATGTTCTTGTAGCTACTTTGATTTTTGTAGTAGCGGTAATTGTGACTGACATTGCGTCAAAGGTAGTTCGGGCAGGAGTAGAGAGTATTAAAGTTGGCTACGGTCATTTAATAGGCGAAGTGGTCAGGTGGGCAATTTGGACTTTTGCTATCTTAGCTATCTTATACCAACTTGGAGTCGCTCGACCATTTATGGAAACTCTATTTGCTGGTTTGGTAGCGATATTAGTGATATCTTTTGGAATTGCTTTTGGATTGGGCGGAAAAGATGTTGCCGCAGAACTTTTGCAGGATTTAAGAAAAAAGTTGAAAAGATAAGCAGAAGACAAGGGCTTGTCAGGGAGGGCTTGACAAGGATTTTTATTCTGTTAATATTAAGAATGCGAGTTTGGACTGATATGTTGGTTTGAATCCCGCGTTTCTAAATTAAGCATGAGAAAAAATAAAACCATTCTAAAGAAGGAAAGCGGTTAAATTCCAGAATTTTTGTTTATGTTCTGAAAAATCGCTTTCTAAAAGCGATTTTTCTTTTTTCTGCTAATTACCAATTAATTGATAATTAGCAGAGAAAGGAAAGAACATTAAAAATTCACCCTGTTAAATGCTGTTCCGCAGTATTCCAAACCGAGCACTCAACACTTTGAATGCTTGGTTTGGAAACGAAGTATTCCAAACCGAGCACTCAACACTTTGAATGCTTGGTTTGGAAACGAAGTATTCCAAACCGAGCAATTTTGCCGAAGGCAAAATTATTTAACAGGATTCACCCTATTAAATAAAAATCTTTGATTTTTAATTTGCGAAGCAAATTATTTAACAGGGTAAACATAGCGATTATTAATTGCTAGCCAAACTTATCAATTTTGTTTTACAAAATTGGTATGCCAAATTGCATTTTAAGGGCGGATGGAGGATGCCTTGGGAGATTAAGGCGATGAAGGACGTAGGGTGCTTGCGATAAGCCTCGGGGAGGTGGCTACCAACCTTTGATCCGGGGATTTCCGAATGGGGAAACCCTGCCGTGTAAACCACGGCAAGCCGCGCTCTGCGCGGCGGCGAACCCGCTGAAGTGAAACATCTCAGTAAGCGGAGGAAAAGAAAACAAGCCTTGTGCTCCGCACAAGGATATTCCCTTAGTAGCGGCGAGCGAAAAGGGAATAGCCCAAACCTAGCCATACCTCTTTGCGCTTGGTACGAACTTAAATGAAAAACTAAAAGCGAAAAGCGTAAAATAACAACCTAAAACTTAAAACATTTTGTTTTGAATTTTGAACTGTTGTTTTGCATTTTACGTTTTACGCTTTACGTTTAAGTGAATACCGAGCGTAGCGAGGTGTGGCTGGGGGTTGTAAGTTAATGGTGTTTTGGAGCTTTTGCTTCAAAAGGAGTCTATCAAAATGAAATTTCGTTAGCTAAACAAGGATGGAAAGCCTGACCAAAGAAGGTAATAGTCCTGTAAGCGAAAACGATTTCATGCTCCTAACTGTTATACTTGAGTACTTCAAGGAATGAAAACCTTGAAGGAAGCAGGCTGAACTATCAGCCAAGGCTAAATACTTAATCTCACCGATAGTGAACCAGTACCGTGAGGGAAAGGTGAAAAGTAGCCCGGAAGGGCGGTGAAATAGAACCTGAAACCATCACGCCTACAAAGAGTCAGAGCTCCGCTTCGGCGGGGTGATGACGTGCTTTTTGCAGAACGAGCCAACGAGTCTTTATTTTCAGTTTGTCTAAGCCCTTCTGGGGCGAAGGCAAAGCGAAAGCAAGTGTTAATAGCGCGACCCCTGATTTATCAGGAAGACTGGAAATAGAGAACCCGAAGCCAAGCGAGCTTGCCATGGCCAGGGTGAATCTCGACGAAAGTCGAGAGGAGGCCCGAACCCGTGAGCCGTGCAATACTCTGGGATGAGCTGTGGTAAGAAGTGAAAAGCTAATCGAGCTTGGTAATAGCTGGTTCTCCCCGAAATAGCTTTAGGGCTAGCCTTCGCCTAAATTTTCGCAGGTAGAGCACTGAATGGAATTACGTGGGCTTTGCCTAGTCTTTCCAATCAAACTCCGAATGGCGAAAAAATTTTGGCGGGGAGTTAGACTGTGGGGGCTAAGCTCCATAGTCAAAAGGGAAACAGCCCAGATCTTTATCTAAGGTCCCTAAACTACTGCTGAAAGGCAGGTTCCAACTCTTTTATTAAAAGGGTTGCGAAGAGCTAAGTGTTTTTAAGGAAGTGAATTTCCAAAGATAGTTAGGAGGTTAGCTTAGAAGCAGCTATCCTTTAAAAAGTGCGTAATAGCTTACTAATTAAGGAATTTCGCGCCGAAGATTACCGGGACTAAGCTTAGTACCGAAGATAAGGACCCGTGAGATATTTTTATTTCATGGGTGGTAGGGGAGCGTCTTTAGTGCTGCGAAGTCAAACCGTGAGGTTTGGTGGAGCGCTAAGGAGTGAGAATGTTGGCATGAGTAACCGCAATCCCGGTGAGAGCCCGGGACACCGAAAACCTAAGGTTTCCTTGGCAATGACAATCAACCAAGGGTTAGGCGGTCCTTAGTCTTTGGCCGAATGGCCTGGATGATGGACAGCCGGTTAATATTCCGGCCCCTGAGCGCATAATTCTAAGGAGTGACGGAGTTTAGTAATTTGAGCAGATTATTGGATTTCTGTTGTTAGCTTGAGATTTTTCAAGGGCTAACAGGAAGTCCTGCTACGGTGGGATGAACTCAAATGAGCAAGCTTCCCAGAAAAACTTCTTAGGAGTTAGTTATGCGTTTAGTCCGTACCGTAAACCGACACAGGTGGGTAGGCGTAAATGTGCCAAGGTGAACGAGTGAAACCTCGTTAAGGAACTCGGCAAAAAAGTGTCCGTAAGTTCGCAATAAGGACTGCCTGACCTTGTGCTTTGCACAAGGCTGGGCTGCAACAAAAGTATCCCAGGCGACTGTTTATCAAAAACACAGGTCCCTGCTTAACTCGTAAGAGGATGTATAGGGGCTGAGGCCTGACCAGTGCTGGAACGTTAAATTTGGCGGTGTCAAGCGCATAGTTTATGTGTTTGGCGCTGACTGAATGAAGCGCCAGTGAACGTCGGCGGTAACTATAACCGTCTTAAAGTAGCGTAATCCCTTGCCGGGTAAGTTCCGGCCCGCATGAAAGGCTTAACGACTTGGGAACTGTCTCAACGAGGAGCTCGGTGAAAATGCAATACCGGTAAAGATGCCGGTTACCTGCGGCTAGACGAAAAGACCCCGGGAGCTTTACTATAGCCAGATATTGAATTTTGGCTTTGAATGTGTAGTGTAGCGGGGAGTTCTGTTCTTTGAGAGCAGGACGCCAATGAAACACCCGTCTTTCAAGGTCTTTGTTCTAACTTTGCCTTAATTGGCGAAAAACAGTGTCTGGTAGGTAGTTTAAGTGGGGCACTTGCCTTAATTTATGGGGCCTCTAAAGAGTAATCTTTAGAGCAAACTCGACTAATATGCTGGAACATCCGAGTATCCAAAGATACTTAATTTTGATAAAATTAAGTAATAATTCTTTGGTGCGGACAATCAGCAGGGAAACCCGCCAAAGGCGGATGCCCTCAACGACTGTATGTCGAGTCCCTTTGAGATATAGAATTATTTCAAGGGGTAGTGATACAGTCTGAACTTTAGGGCGACCTAAAGATTCGGCAAGGTTAGTTTTAGTGCCCGCTAACTAATCCGAAACTTAAACTCTGAAATTATGCGAAGTAAAGAAATCGAAGAATATAAAAGTAAACTCTCTCTAAGTCAAAGACAAAAAGAAATCTTAATTGGTTTGATTTTAGGAGATGGTCATTTAGAAAGATTGTATACACCGATACTAGGAAGATTAAAAGTAGAACACAGCTACAAACAGAAAGAATATGTTGACTGGATTTATGAGGAATTTCGGAATTGGATAAGGAGTAAACCAAAATCAAAGAGAAAGAAAGTTTGGAATAAAACTTACCTGAATTATGGATTCATTACTTATGGTCATAGATTGTTAGGAGAATTCCAAGAAAAATTTTACAGAAAAAGAAAGAAAATTATACCGAATGACTTAGAAAAGGATATTACTCCTTTAGGATTAGCGATTTGGTATATGGATGACGGATCAATTAAATCGAGAAAACACAAGGGTTTATTTTTAAACACCCAAGGATTTAGAGAGGATGATGTGAAAAGACTTCAAGAGGTATTGAAGGTTAAATTCGGAATTAGCAGTACAACAAGAAAAGAGAAAAATGGAAAACAAATTTATTTAGGAGGAAAATCTGGAGAAAAGTTTATCGCATTGATAAAACCACACATAATTTCTTCGATGAAATATAAAATTCCAAGAGTTTTAAGGTTAACAGAATTGCCTAAAGAGTAGTGGAGGCGTTTATAAGGTCGGCTAGCTCCGGATGGAAATCGGAGCGGTCCTGTAAAGGGATAAGCCGGCTTAACTGCAAGGCGGATATGCCGCGCAGATGGGAAACCAGAACTTAGTGAACCGACCCTTATTTATAGAAATGGGGAGGATCATCAGATAAAAGCTACCCCGGGGATAACAGGCTGGTAGGGCCTGCAAGTTCACATTAACGGCCCTGTTCGGCACCTCGATAAAGTAGCCGAATGTCGAGGATAAACCAACTCATAACGGAGAAAGCCATATATTTATAAAGACCCAGTAAATTTGCTATAATTAGCTAAATATATGGTCAACACCGTGGGAAGTTGCGAAAATAAACATTGGCACAAAAAGTGGATTCTGATTAAAAAATCTCTGAGGTTAAATTCGAAACAGAGATCATTAATCATTGGATCTCTTCTTGGCGATGGAACGATGCGTTTGGGCAAAGGAGCTCAAAATGTCAATTTCAAAGTAGATCACGGGTTAGTTCAAAAAAAGTATGTTGATTGGAAATATCAAATACTAAAACCGTTTGTATTTACTGAGCCTAAAATGAGTTACAGATATGATGAAAAAGGCAATAAATATGAAAAATCATGGTGGTTCAGAACGATAAGACACCCGTTGTTTACTGAAATCTACAAAAAATTCTACAAGAGAGAAGGTTATAAAAATGGAAGGAAGATTATTCCATTTGAAATCGGAAAAGAATTAACCCCTTTCGCTTTAGCCGTCTGGATTATGGACGACGGTTCATATTCCAAAGGCAAAATTGACATAAGCACTTATTCTTTTTCTTTGCCAGAAATAATTTTTCTGCAAAAATGTTTCGAGAACATTTTCAACATTCAGATCCGATATTATCGCGATCGCGATAAAGGATACAGGATGTATTGTAACCAAGAAGAAACGAAAAAATTAACCAATGTCATACGTCCATACATCATCCCTTCGATGATGTATAAAATAGGTTTTCGCGACCCCGTAACGACTAGATTTCCGCATTACGCGGGATGAAGATAGTGCGTTAAGTACTATAAAACGTTGGTGTCTAGAATGGATGTTCTAGATAAAGGTATAGTCTACGCTATTAGTAATAATAGAAATTTAGTGGTCGGCTCATCACATCCTGGGGCTGGAGAAGGTCCCAAGGGTTTGGCTGTTCGCCAATTAAAGTGGTACGTGAGCTGGGTTCAAACCGTCGTGAGACAGGTTGGTCTCTATCTACCGCAGGCGTTTGAGTCTTGAGGAGGGTTGGCCTTTGTACGAGAGGATCAGGCTGAATCGACCTCTGGTGTACCAGCTGTTCCGCCAGGAGCATTGCTGGGTAGCTAAGTCGGGAACTGATAAGCGCTGAAAGCATCTAAGCGCGAAGCAGGCTCCAAGATTAGGACTCTTAGATTGGTCGAAGATGACGACCTTGATAGGCTGTAGGTGTAAGCTCAGTAATGGGTTAAGCCGAGCAGTACTAATAAATCATCAGCAATTTTTTGGCTAGCAATTAATAATCGTTAAAAGCTTTATATCCCGCGTCAAAACAAAAATCATAAAGATTATAGATACTGTAAGGGGGTTATACTGGGAGTGCTCCACCTGTTTCCATACCGAACACAGAAGTGAAATCTCCCGAGGTTGATGATAGTGCTATTTTGCGCGAAAGTAGATAGCCCCCCTACAGTGTTTATAATCTCACACTCCGTTGACGCGGGGTTTATTTTTATTCAGTAACTGTTAAAATAAAAACAATATGGCGCCGCTAAAAAAGAATTTTACCATATTCTTAAAAGGACTGATTATGGGGATTGCCGGTGTAATTCCCGGTGTTTCTGCCGGCACAATGGCTTTAATTCTCGGCATTTATAAAAGGATAATTGATTCTCTAAGCAGGATAGATTTTAAGTTTGTTTTTTATTTTCTGAAAGGCGATTTCAAAAAAGGATGTAAAAATTTTAAAAATATAGATTTTGAATTATTTATCCCTCTGTTTTTAGGCATTGGCTTGGCGATTTTAGTTATGGCTGATGTAATCTATTTTTTTCTGCAAAATTTTACCGCCCTTACACACGGGTTCTTTTTTGGCTTAATTCTTGCTTCAGCGATTCTACTATATATAAAAGAGCGCTGCGTTTTGGCTAAAAATATTCTGTTTTCAATTATTGGATTCTTGCTTGCTTTTTTATTTGTCGGAATGCCTGAGTTGCGGTTTGGACATTCTTTATTTATTGTTTTCCTCTCCGGGGTCGTGGCTGTTTGCGCAACGATATTGCCTGGAATTTCCGGCGCCTTTGTTCTGCTTTTGTTAAATCAATATGAATATCTGCTCGGAGTATTGAGAGAACTGCGATTCTTGGAAATTTTTATATTTTGCATCGGCGGACTAATATCCGTTTTGTTTTTTTCCAGAGCGATAAATTATCTGTTGAATAAATACCGAGCGCCAACTATCTATTTCCTTATTGGAATGATGTTAGGCGCTTTGCGGCTTTCGTATCAAGAAATAATCAATGCCAATAGCCAGATTTTACTTGTTTTAATTTCGGCTGGCTTTGGGTTTCTTATTATTTTTATAATAGAAAAAAGAATCATAAGATATGAAAGCGCCGTCTAAAATTAAAATTAGCATAATCATTGTTTTGATAATTGCGTTTTTTACGGTTTTAAATTTATCTAATTTTGCCAATGAAGTTAAAAATTTCTTTTATTTCATTTCCGCGCCAATACAGAAAACTTTATGGCAGGCCGGAATTAATGTTGCGGATTTTTTTGAAACTATTGCTGAAATAAGAGAATTGGAACAAAAGAACAGAGAACTTGAACTCGGAAGACAGGAATTGTTAGCCAGGATCGCTCTTTTAAGAGAACTAAAAAAAGAGAATGAGATTTTACGAGAGGCTTTGAATATTGGACTTCAACAAGAATTTGAATTAATTTTTGCCTGGGTGGTAAGCAAAGACATATTTCAAGATTCTATTTTAATTAACAAAGGATTTAAACATGGATTAGAGAAGGGGATGTCGGTAATTACTCAAGAAAAAGTTCTTGTCGGGAAAATCAGCCAGGTTTATAGAAATTTTTCAAGAGTAATTTTAATTTCTAATAAAGACAAAGTTTTTCCAGCCAAAATTTCCGAAAAAGATATTTTAGGAACTATTGAAGGCAGGGGAAATCTTCAGATGGCGCTTGGTTTTATTCCCCATCAGGAACAAGTTAATCAAGGCGATTTAATAGTGACTACTGTTCTTGATCGGGTTTTTCCCAAAGGACTTTTAGTTGGCCAGGTTATTGAAATTGAACCGGGCATTGGCCATTTCCAGCAAATTAGAGTTAAGCCGATTTTTAACCTGGAAAAAATAAAAGCAGTTTTTGTTATTTCGCAATAGAAAATGTTCAAAAAAATTTTAATTCTCTGCCTTTTTTTCTATTTTCTAACTTTATTTCAGAATAGTTTTTTAGTCCATTTTAATATATTTAATTTAATTCCAAATTTTGTCCTGATTTCAGTAGTGGTCATTGTTATCAAAGAAAAGGCAAAAGATAATTTAGGCTTTTTTAGCGCTTTTATCGCCGGGTTTTTCTTAGATGTTTTTTCTCAGAATTTTATTGGCTGGAATATCTTGATTTTAATCGGAATAGTAATTGCTGTTAAAATCTTAAAAAAATATCTTCGTCCCGTTTTTGGACTGCGAAAGAGCGCAATAAACTTGATTCTAAATTAAAAATTGCTAAAATTAATTAGATAATTATCAATGGACAGATATCTTAGAAATAAAAAGGTAGAACTTTTTTTTAAGAGCGACATTCAGCTTGAAGAAGTTTTTTTGGACAAACTTGCCCAGAAAAAAGAACAAGAAACAGGCAGTTCGGAGAATAAATTTGAAGTTCCATTGTCAAAAAAAATTTTCAAGGGTTTTTATCTAATTTTAGCGGTTTTAATTTTATTCCTTTTTGGTAAAACTTTTTATTTACAGGTTATTGAGGGGGATAATTTTTTAATATTGGCAGAGCAGAACCGAATAAAAACTTTGGTTATTCGGCCGGAGCGGGGAGTAATTTATGACCAATCGCTGAACCAATTAGTTTGGAACAAGGCCAGTTTTGACTTAATTCTTGACCGTCGTAATTTTCCTTTGACAGAAAAAGAACAAATGAAGGTTGTAAAAGAGATTTCTCAAATTATCGGAGAAGAGTCAGGAGCTTTGAAAAACAGAATTGCCCAAGACCAGGATTTGATTAGGATTTTGATTAAAAGAGACATTGACCGTCAAACATTAGTTTTATTAAAAGCCAAAATCAGAGAACTTCCTGGTTTTCAAGTTGAAGAAAATACCAAGAGATACTATTTAGACGGACCGATTTTTAGCCATTTGATTGGTCATATGGGAAGAATAACCAGGGAAGATTTGATTGGCTTAAAGAATTATTCATACGCAATAGATGATCGTATTGGACGAAAGGGGTTGGAAGGATTTTATGAAGAAATTTTACGCGGTCAGCCCGGAAAAAAACAGATTAAAAGAGATGTTTTTGGAATTAAAAAATCAGAAACTAAAATTTTAGCGCCGGAACAAGGCAGAAGTTTAGTTCTTCATCTTGACAGTCGTCTTCAGAGAAAGATTACAGAAGAATTAGAAACTATCCTTAAAGAGCGAGGGGTTCAGAAAGCGAGCGCTGTTGCTCTTGACCCGAACACCGGCGGAGTTTTAGCCCTGGTAAGTATTCCTAAATTTGACAATAATCTTTTTGCCGGGGATATTTCTCGGGCTGAATGGGAAACGATTAAAAATGATCCTTTAGCCCCCTTGTTAAATCGGCCAATCTCCGGAACATATCCGGTTGGTTCTATTGTTAAGCCTTTGTTGGCAGCGGCCTTTTTGGAACAGGGTTTAATTTCTCCGGAAAAGGAAATTTTTGCTCCTAAATATATTGAAATTAGACACAGATACAGACCAGAGATTACTTTTCAATATCGGGACTGGAAATTCCATGGCTGGACAGATATTAGAAAAGCGATTGCTGATTCAGTAAATGTTTTTTTCTATAAATTAGGCGGAGGATATAGAGAACTGGAAGGTTTGGGCGTGAAAAGGATTAAAGAATATCTTGAACGGTTTGGCTGGGGGCAAGAAACCCGGATTGATCTTGTTGGTGAAACAGCCGGCTTAATTCCCTGTCCGGAATGGAAAAAAAGAACAATCAAAGAGCCCTGGCATCTTGGCAATACTTATCATTTGTCTATTGGCCAGGGATATATTCAAATTACCCCCCTTCAGGTAGCTGCTTCTTTTGCGCCGATTGCCAACAGAGGAAAACTTTTAAGGCCAAAGGTTGTTCAGAAAATTATCAAAAACCCAAACAACCTTGAAGAAATCATAATCAAAGACCCAGAGATTATTAGGGAAGATTTTATCTCTTTGGAAAACCTTGAAGTTGTCAGACAGGGAATGAGGCAAACAGTAGTTGACGGAACAGCAACTATATTGAATCGTCTTCCGGTTAAAGCAGCAGCCAAAACCGGCACCGCGGAAACACCGCGAACAGGATTTTATCACAATTGGATTACTGTTTTTGCCCCTTATGACGACCCTCAAATTGTTCTTACTGTTCTTATTGAAAATTTAAAAGGATTTCAGGCTCCAACCAACATTGTTGCTAAAAATGTTTTGAAAGATTTCTTTCAAGACAATCAATAAAAAAACATTTGTTTCGCTACGGCAACTATACTTTAGAAGAAAAATAAGCTAAAATAAGATTATGACCAGCGAATTAAGAAAAATACGGCTTAAAAAATTAGAAGCGATTAAGAGAGCCGGGGTTTTACCCTATCCCGAGGAAACTAAAAGGACTCACAAGATAATAGAAGCCCTTAAAAATTTTAATAAATTAGCCTCGGCGAAAAAAGAAATAGTTTTAGTCGGTAGAATTAGGTCTTTAAGAGAACACGGCGGTTCAGTTTTTTTGGACATTGAAGATGGCAAAGGATTAATTCAGGCCTATTTTAGAAAGAATAGATTGGGAGAAAAGAATTATAATTTTTTCTTAGGTAATTTTGATATCGGCGATTTTATTGAAATAAGAGGAATTTTGTTTAAGACCAAAAAAGGAGAAAAGACAATTGAAGCGGCAGATTATAAAATGCTGGCAAAAGCCCTTTTGCCTTTGCCGACCAAATGGCATGGCTTAAAAGATATTGAAGAAAGGTATCGGAAGCGATATCTGGATTTAATTTTTAACAAAGACGCAAAAAAGAAATTTGAAATTCGTTCAAAAATTATTCAAGAAATAGGAGCTTTTTTGAAAGACCAAGGATTTTTAGAGGTGGAAACTCCTGTTTTACAGCCAATTTACGGAGGGACAAAAGCCAAGCCATTCAAAACCCGGTTAAACACTCTTAACATTAATTTATATCTTAGAATTGCTCACGAGCTTTACTTAAAACGGCTTTTAGTTGGCGGTTTTGAAAAAGTTTATGAAATCGGCAGAATGTTTAGAAACGAAGGTATGGACAGATTTCACAACCCAGAGTTTACAATGCTTGATTTTTATTGGGCTTTTGCCGACTACAAAGATATGATGAGATTAGCGGAACAGATGTTTGAAAATTTATTAAAGAAAGTGTTTGGCGGCTTAAAGATTGAATATCAAGGAAAAGAGATTGATTTCAAAACTCCCTGGCAAAGAATTGAATTTACGCAAGGACTTAAAAAATATACAAAAATTAATTTTGAAGAGATTCATTTAACTGCCCTTAAAAAAGAGGCGCGCCAAATGGGCGTGAAGATTAAAAAAGGAGAAGGAAAAACAGAAATTGCTGACGAGATTTATAAAAAATTTTGTCGTCCAAAAATTTGGGAACCTACTTTTATAATTCATCATCCAATAGGTTTTCAGCCATTAGCCAAACAGCTTGAACGCAATCCCGGGAAATTAGCTAACTTTCAATTAGTGGTTGCTGGCTGCGAGCTGGGCAATGCTTTTTCAGAGCTTAATGATCCAATTGAACAAAGAAAAAGATTTAAGGAACAAGAGAAATTTTTTAAATCAGGATTAGAAGAAGCTCAAAGAATGGATGAAGACTTTTTAGAAGCCTTAGAATATGGTATGCCGCCGGCTACCGGTTTCGGCATGGGAATAGATAGATTGGTAGCCTTATTGACTGATTCTCACAGCTTAAGAGAAGTAATATTATTTCCAACAATGCGGCCAAAAGAAAAATAACGCTCGGCAACGAAGTCTCCTTGTTGCCTTGTTCTATGCTTGATATAAAATTCATAAGAAATTATCCGGATAAGGTGAAACAGGGTTGTAAAAAAAAGCAGGTTGAAGTTGATATTGACAAGCTTTTGGATTTTGATAAAAAGAAAAAAGAATATCTGCAAAGAGTAGAAAGTTTGAAAGCAAAACAACGCAAATTAGGAAAAGACGAGATTCAGGAGGCAAAAAAAATAAAAAAAGAGATTAAAAAAATAGAACCAAAATTAGAAAAAACTAAAAAAGATTTTAACGCTTTAATGCTTCAGATTCCTAATTTGCCTTTGGATGAAGTGCCGGCTGGAAAAGATGAAAAAGACAATCTAATTTTAGAGGAGATAGGCGTAAAACCAAAATTTGATTTCAAGCCAAAAGATTATTTGGAAATCGCGACTAAATTGGATTTAATAGATGTTAAAAGAGCGGCTAAAGTTTCTGGTACCCGGTTTGGTTATTTGAAAAATGATGCTGTCCTAATAGAATTCGCTTTAATAAACTTTGCCTTTGATACTTTGTCAAAACAGGGATTTATACCAATAATTCCACCGGTAATGCTGAAAGCGGACGCAGCTAAAGGAATGGGTTATTTGGAACAAGCAGATAAAGAAGAGGCATATTATTTACCGCAAGATGATTTATATTTAGTTGGCACTTCCGAGCAGTCAATAGGAGTTCTGCATGCTGATGAAATTTTCAAAGAGAAAGAATTACCTAAAAGATATGTTGGCTTCTCCACTTGTTTTCGGCGGGAAGCAGGCGCTTCTGGCAAAGACACCAAGGGCATTTTAAGGGTTCATCAGTTTGATAAAATAGAAATGTTTGTTTTTTGCAAACCAGAAGATTCAAAAAAAGAGCACAAGCATTTATTGGACATAGAGAAAAAATTAATGAATGACTTAGAGCTTCCATATAGAGTGGTTCATCTTTGTACCGGAGATATTGGAAGGCCCTCTGCCAGCACTTATGATATTGAAACCTGGATGCCCGGACAAGGCATTTATCGAGAGACCCACTCTACTTCAAATTGCACTGATTTTCAGGCAAGACGTTTAAGCATTCGCTATCGCGATTCTAAAACCAAAAAATTAGAATTTGTTCACACCTTAAACGGAACCGTTTTTGCCATTCCCAGGTCTTTAATCGCTATTATTGAAAACTATCAGCAAAAAGATGGAAGTATTAAAATTCCAAACATTCTTCAGAAATATATTGTATAAATATCATAACTATGAATAAAAAACAAAAATATATTCTTGAGTTTAAAGAAATTTCTAAAAAAGATGTTCCTTTGGTTGGAGGGAAGAATGCTTCGCTTGGGGAAATGTTTGTTAAGCTTACTAATCAGAGAATTCTTCCCGCCCCTATTCCCGGTAAGACCAAGCAGGACTCAAAAATAGGGCGCAATGAGTATGAAATAAATGTCCCTGATGGTTTTGCTTTAACGACCGATGCTTACTGGTATTTTCTAAAAGAAAATAATCTCGGCCAGAAATTAAAAGAGATATTTAATGGATTTGACCCGGAGAGCATTAAGAATTTACAGGAAACCGGCAGAAAAGCGCGGCAGACAATCTTAAAAGCTGAATTTCCTGAAGACCTAAAGAGAGAAATAATTGAGGCATATCAAATTTTGAGTAAAAAATATAATCAACAAAATACCGATGTCGCAATAAGGTCTTCTGGCGTGGCTGAAGACGCGCCCACTGATTCCTTTGCCGGCCAGTTTGAAACATTTTTAAATATTAGAGGAGAAAATGAATTATTAAAAGCAGTTAAAAAGTGTCTTGCCTCTACTTTTACCGATAGAGTGATTGCTTATCGGGAGACCAAAGGATTTTCTCATTTAGAATTTGCTCTTTCTATTGGAGTTCAAAAAATGGTTAGAAGTGATTTAGCTTGCTCGGGAGTAATTTTTACCATAGATACTGAAAGCGGTTTTTCAGACACAGTAGTTATTAATTCTGTTTGGGGGGTAGGCGAGATGATTGTTAAAGGATTGATTACTCCTGATAATTTTTATGTATTCAAACCAACCCTAAAACAAGGATATCAAGCAATAATTATTAAAAACTTAGGTAGAAAGACAAAGAAATATGTTTATGATAAAAAACACGGATTAAAACAAGTATTAGTATCTCCTAAAAAACAACTAAAATTTTCTTTGACTGATGAAGAGGTTTTATTATTAGCTAAATGGTCTTGCTTGATTGAAGAACATTATAAAGCGCCTCAGGACATTGAATGGGCAAAAGACGGCAAAACAGGCCAATTATTTATTGTTCAATCCCGGCCTGAAACAGTTCATAGCTCTAAGAAAGGAAATTTTTACGAAGAATATAATATAAAGACAACTAAAAAACCGATTTTAACAGGAATTGCTATTGGAGATAAAATTGGCAAAGGCAGGGTAAGAATAATTTCTGATGTTTCAAAAATTGTTCAATTTCAAAAAGGAGAAGTTTTGGTAACAAAAATGACAGACCCTGACTGGCTGCCGGCAATGCGGATTGCTTCCGCTATTATTACCGATGAAGGAGGCAGGACAGCTCATGCCGCTATTGTTTCCCGGGAATTGGGAATTCCTTGTATTGTTGGAGTCCGAGAAGCGTGTAAAATTTTAAAAAATAATCAAATAGTAACTGTTGATTGCACTCAGGGATCAAAGGGCAGAATTTTGGTAGGCGAAATCCCTTTTGAAGTTAAAAGGCATAATTTAAAAAAAGTGCCAAAATTAAAGACAAAGATTATGATTAATCTTGGCGCTCCTGATATTGCTTTTAAGACATCGTTTTTACCAAATGATGGAGTGGGGTTGGCGCGAATAGAATTTATTTTGACTGAAAAAATCAGAGTTCATCCATTAGCGCTTTGTTATTACGAAAAACTAAAAGACAAAAAGCTGAAGAAGCAAATTGATGAGATTACGATTGAGCATCAGGACAAGAAAGAGTTTTTTATTAGAGAATTAGCTGAAGGTATTGCCCAAATTGCGGCCGCGTTTTATCCGAAACCAGTTATTGTCCGTTTATCTGATTTTAAGACAAATGAATATCGCAATTTAGTTGGCGGCAAACTTTTTGAGCCAGAAGAGGAAAATCCAATGCTTGGCTGGCGGGGCGCTTCAAGATATTATGATAAAGAATTCAAGCCGGCTTTTGAGATGGAGTGTCAAGCGCTAAAAAGAACAAGAGAGGTCTTTGGTTTAAAAAATATTTGGGCCATGATTCCTATTTGCCGAACAGTAGAAGAGGGTAAAAAAGTATTGGCTTTAATGAAAGAACAGGGACTTGAAAAAGGCAAAGATGGTTTGAAAGTGATTGTGATGTGTGAAGTTCCGTCAAATGTAATTTTAGCTGAAGAGTTTTTAGAAATTTTTGATGGGATGTCAATTGGCAGTAATGATTTAACGCAAATGGTTTTGGCTCTTGACCGTGATAATGCCAGAATTGCCCATATTGGAAATGAAAAAAATGAAGCGGTAAAAAGAATGATTGCAAAAGTTATAAAAATCTGCCGTCAAAAAAATAAATATTGCGGAATTTGCGGCCAGGGTCCAAGCGATTTTCCAGACTTTGCCGAATTTTTAGTCAAACAAGGAATTGAAACAATTTCTTTGAATCCTGATACAATTATTAAAACAATAAAAATGCTTTCCCGCAAACTTGATGCTTAGGCACAACGGATTTGACAGGATTATTTAGTTTGTTATAATTATATGTAAGAATCAGCAGTGTTGTTTACAGGTTTTAATTTTAAGCGAGGCAACAAATCTTCAAAATAGCTTTCGGAGGATTTTTAGCATGGTTTTTCTTTTTCCTTTTTTCTTTAAAAAAAAGGGAAAAAGAAAATAAAAATCCGAGAACGCAGGCTGGCTTTGTCCGCTGGGACAAAGAACAGCCGGTAGTTTGAAGATTTCGTTGCCGAGCAAAGTGTAAATAACGCTAGGATTTCTTACAAATTATAATGAACAATAAATATTATGGCAAAAATTACTTTAAGTATTATTAAAGCGGATATTGGCTCAATTGCCGGACATATAAAGCCAAGCAAAAAATTAATTGAGGCAGTTAAAAATTATGTGTCTGTCAAAGGAAAGGGCTTGATTATTGATTATTATATCAGCCATACAGGTGATGATGTTGCAATCTTGTCCACCCATAAAAAAGGTGTTTTAGCAGAGCCAATTCATAAATTATGCTGGGAAGCCCTTCTTAAAGGGACGCAAACAGCAAAAGACCAAGGGCTTTATGGGGCTGGTCAGGACTTATTAAAAGATACTTTTTCCGGCAATGTTAAGGGAATGGGACCAGCTGTTGCTGAAATGGAAATTGAGGAGAGGCCGGCTGAACCATTTTTCTTTTTTGCTGCTGACAAGACAGACCCAGGCGCTTATAATCTGCCTTTATATCTGTCTTTTACCGACCCAATGCATAATTCCGGCTTAATACTTGTCCCTGAAGTGAAAAAAGGTTATAAATTTATTATTATGGATGTTTCTTATACTGATGCGGATAAGATAATTGAACTGAACGCGCCTGAAGAAACATATGATATTGCCGCATTATTAAGAGACCCTGAACGATTTGTGGTAGAGTCAATTTGGTCCCGGGCATCAGGCGAGCAAGTAGCAGTTGTAAGCACTACGCGGCTTCATAATATTGCCGGGAAATATGTTGGCAAGGATGATCCGGTAATGTTGGTTCGGCTTCAAAAGAATTTTCCGGCTGCCGGAGAAATTCTTTCTCCTTACGCTTTAACTCCTTATGTTGCCGGGTTTATGAGGGGTTCTCATAACGGGCCTTTAATGCCTGTTAAAGAGAATGCTTCTATTTCTTTTTTTGATGGTCCGCCAGTAGTTAGCTGTTCAGGTTTTTGCGTTAAAAATGGCAAATTAACCGAAGCAGTAGACGCTTTTGACCAGCCATTTTGGGATTATATAAGAACAAAAGCATCAGAAAAAGCAGTTGCAATAAGAGAGCAGGGATTCTTAGGACCGGCAATGTTGCCTTATTCAGAGCTTGAATATGGCGGAATAGTTGAAACCTTAAAAGCATTAGAAAAAAGATTTATTCTCAAGAAATAGACTGGGGTACAGATAAGTTTTATGATTAGTTTATCAGCTAAAACACGAAAAGATATGGGCAAGAAAACACAGATTTTAAGGGAAAAAGAAATTTTGCCAGCGGTTTTGTATGGACCAAAAATCAAAAATCAAGCTTTGGAAGTAAACTTAAAAGAATTTGAAAATGTTTATAAACAAGCCGGAGAGTCTTCTTTAATTTCTCTTGAAGTACAGGACCAAAAGTTTTTGGTTCTAATTTATGAAACAAAAAAAGACCCTATTACCGGAGCAATAATTCATATTGATTTTTACCAGCCAAAACTTGATAAAGAGATTACTGCTGTTGTTCCTTTGGTTTTTGAGGGTGAGGCGTTAGTTTGTAAAAATTTAGGCGGAACCTTGGTTAAGAATATCTATGAAGTAGAAGTCAAAGCTCTGCCTCAAAATCTTCCTTATGAAATTAAAGTAGATATAGAAAAAATAAAAACTTTTGAAGATAGTATTTTGATTAAAGATTTAGTTATTCCTAACGATGTTAAAATTCTTAAAGATCCAGAAGAGAGTGTTGCTTCAGCAATTCCTTTGGAAGTCTTCCAAACCACGAAGGGGTTTGGAAACGAAGTAAAGGAGCTTGGAGACGAAAAACAAGAAAAAATGAAAACCAAAATACAAGGGCAGGAAAAACAAGCAAATGAGCAAAATAAGAAAACCACGAAAAGTTAAAAGGGGTCTGACCCCGCAATTTTTTGTGCTTAAAGGGATCTGACCCCGTTCATTGTGATAGACAGCCGATATGAAAGGGCTTGTTTTTTTTGTATTTATGAATTATAATACATCTTATGAAATTTATATTAGGAAAAAAATTAGAAATGAGCCAAATTTTTGATACTAAAGGAAATGTTATTCCAATAACTTTGGTTGAGGCCGGACCATGTTATGTTACCGAAAAAAAAACCAAAGAAAAACATGGTTATCAGGCAGTTCAGATTGGATACCAAAAATTAAAAGACCGAAAAATTAAGAAGCCGATGAAGGGAAAGCCCTTTTATTTTTTGCGAGAGTTTAGAGTTGAAGAAAACAAACAAGAAAACAAAGAAGAACACAAAGATTCAATAATTAATGTTTCAATTTTTCAAGAAGGGGATATTGTTAAAGTTTCCGGTATTTCTAAGGGAAAGGGTTTTCAGGGAGGAGTGAAAAGATGGGGATTCAAAGGTAGAGGAGCTAGCCATGGAGTAAAACATGAAGCCAGAACCTTGGGTTCAGTGGGCAGTTCTTTTCCGGAAAGAGTGATTAAGGGCAAGAAAATGCCAGGCAGAATGGGCAGTAATAGAGTAACAGTCCAAAATCTAAAAATAGTTAAGATTGACAAAGAACGCAATATAATAGCAGTCAAAGGCGCGGTGCCCGGGAAACCAGGAACTTTATTAGAAATTAGGGGATAATATGAAAACAATTGTTTATAATCAAGAAAAAACCAAAATAGAAGAGATAGAATTACCCAAAGAGATTTTTGATGTGAAAATGAATTCTGATTTAGTTCATCAGGTAGTGGTCAGCCAGATGTCAAATCAAAGAAAAGTAATTGCTCATACAAAAGACAGGGGAGAAGTAAGGGGCGGTGGCAGAAAACCCTGGAGGCAAAAAGGAACGGGCAGGGCAAGGCATGGTTCGCGTCGTTCTCCTATTTGGCGCGGCGGCGGAATAACATTTGGGCCAACCAAGCAAAGAGTTTTCAAAAAAGAAATTCCCAAGAAAATGCAAAGAAAGGCCTTAATGATGGTTTTATCAGCCAAAGCAAAAAATAATTTACTTTTGATTTTAGATAAGATTGTTCTTGAAAAAGCCAAAACAAAAAAGATGGCGGAAATTATACTAAAATTATTGGCGACTAAAGGTCCTTGTTTAATTGCTTTGCCCCGGGTTGAGAAAGATATTATTAGGGCTGTTAACAATCTTCCTAAAATTCAAACCATTGAAGCCAGAAACTTAAATTGCTTAGATTTGCTTTCGTTTAAGTATTTAATAATGCCAAAAGAATCAATAAAAGTAATAGAGGAAACATTTAATAAGTAGAGAGTAGAGAGTAGGGAGTAGGGAGTAGGGAGTAGGGAGTAGAGAGTAGGATTCCTGGGGTCAGACCCCTGAGGGTCTGATAAAATTTTATGGCTATATTTGACATTTTTAAAAAAAAGAAAAGACCAACAAAAGATAAGCTGACAAAAGATAAACCGACAAAAGATAAGCCGGAGATTAAGAAGTTGACAAATCAAAATAAGGCAAAGCTGAAACCAGAGCCAACCAAAGTAAAAATTTCCGGTTTAGCTTATCGGGCTTTGAAAACACCTCATGTTACTGAAAAGGCGTCTGATTTAAATAAAAAAAATCAGTATGTTTTTAAGATTTTCCCGCGAGCAAATAAGGCAGAAGTCAAGAAAGCAATAGAAGATGTTTTTAAGGTTAATGTTTTGGGAGTTAAAATTATTAATGTTCCTAAAAAGAAGAGAAGAATGGGAAGGATAAAGGGTTTCAGAAAAGGATATAAAAAGGCAATCATTAGAATAAAAAAGGACCAAAAGATTGAAGTATTGTAATATGTTAAAAAAACAGGCGACAAAAAAAGAGGCGGCAAAAAAAGCCAGGTTATTAACCAAAAAAAAACCAGAGAAAAGATTGCTTTTGACTTTGAAAAGAAAAGCTGGTCATGGGTCAGGCAACAGGATTACTGTTCGGCACAAGGGCGGAGGCGTTAAGAAACGTTATCGGATTATTGATTTTGGCCAGACCAAAATAGATATAGCGAGTAAAGTAATCGCTCTTGAATATGACCCTTATAGAACCGCTTTTATTATGCTTTTGGAGTATGAAGATGGAGAAAAAAGATATCAAATTGCCCCTTCTGGCTTGGAAAATGGAGATAAGATAATCTGCGCCGAGAAAGCGGAAATTAAACCGGGCAATAGAATGAAAATAATGAATATTCCCGAAGGAACTATGATTTATAATATTGAGCTTGAACCGGGCAGGGGAGGAAAAATGGTCAGAGGCGCTGGTACTAATGCAATTATTTTAGACAAAGAAACCAAATATGTTAATATAGTAATGCCGTCTAAAGAGAAGAGAAGAATTTTAGGAGAAAACTTTGCCTCAATAGGACAGGTCTCTTTTCCAGAGCATAGGTTTATTAATTTAGGAAAAGCAGGAGTAAAAAGAAGGAAAGGAATAAGGCCGACAGTAAGGGGCACAGCAATGAATCCTTGCGACCATCCTCATGGCGGAGGAGAAGGAAGAACTGGCAGGGGAATGAAGCATCCTAAAACTCCCTGTGGCAAACCAGCTTTAGGGGTGAAGACTAGAAGGCGACTAAATACGGATAAATATATAATTCAGCGAAGAAGAAAAAAATAATAGCGCTTGGACATTGTGTTTGAGCAAACTTTTAAATCATTATGTCAAGAAGCCTTAAAAAAGGTCCATATATTTCAGAGAAGCTATTACGAAAGATTAAAGGATTGAATCCTGATACCAGGGATATTATTAAGACATGGTGTCGGTCCTGTACGATTTCCCCGGAAATGGTTGGCTTTGTCTTCGGTGTTCATAATGGTAAAGAATTTATATCAGTAAGGGTGACCGAAGATATGGTTGGCCATAAACTTGGTGAATTTTCGCCAACAACTAAATTTGGCAAGCATGGCGGAAAAATGCAGAAAGAAGTAGACAAGAAAGCAAAGTAATCTATTAAATAATTTTGAATCCTATTATGCCTATTACAGCAAAACTACGATATTTGAGAATTGCTCCCAGAAAAGTAAGAATGGTTGCAGATTTAATTAAAGGGAAAACAGCCCGTCAAGCTCAAACTATTTTAACTTTTATTTCTAAGAGAGCGGCTGAACCTTTTATTAAGCTTTTGAAATCCGCTTTAGCTAACGCTAAAAATAATTTTCAGATAGAAGAAGCAGGTCTTTATATTTCTAAAATTTTAACTGACGAAGGGCCAAAACATAAAAGATGGCGGGCTCGAGCAAGAGGCAGGGCTGCTGAAATTCAGAAAAAGACCTCCCATATAAGTTTGGTTCTTGATACGATACAAGGAGAAAAACCAAGAAAAACAAGGAAAGCAATAAAAATTAAAAAAGCAAAAGAAGCAGAGAAAAAACAAAGCTCATTTAAAGTTTCAAAATCCCCCGAAGGGATTTTGAAGACTGAGGAAAAGAAGCCTGGATTAAGAGCAAAGAGAATATTCTTTGATCCGAGGATTAAAAAAACCAAAAGAGGAACCAAAAAAGTTTTTAGAAGAAAAGCATTTTAAGGAATATGACTCATAAGGTTCATCCTAAAATATATAGATTACAAAAATTGACTGATTGGACTTCCCGTTGGTTGGATAAAAAGAAATTTTCCCAATATTTAGAGGAAGATTTTAGAATTAGAGAATTTCTTAATAATAAAATTGGAAAACTCGGAGTGGAGAAAATTGAAATTGAGAGGCTTTTCGGAAAAACAACAGTAATAATTTTTACTTCCAGACCAGGGCTTATTATCGGCCGTAAAGGAGAAGGGGTTGAGGAGCTAAAAAGAGACGCAGAAAGAAATTTATGTTTGACTATGCCGTTAAAACTTGAAATTAAGGAAGTAAGGGATCCTTGGTCTTCGGCTAGCTTGTCTGCTCAATGGATGGCTCAACAGATTGAAAAAAGAATTCAGTACCGAAGAGTTTTAAAGCAGGCTCTGGAAAAAATTATGATTTCAAGAATAAGCAAAGGAGCCAGGGTGGAAGTGGCAGGCAGATTGGACGGGACAACCATTGCTAGATCAGAATGGTTAAAAAAGGGAAAATTGCCCTGTCAAACCATTCGGGCTGATATTGATTATGCCAAGGCGCAAGCTTATTGCAGTTATGGAACAATTGGAATAAAGGTCTGGATATATAAGGGTGAGAAATTCTAATTATGGCTGCGTTGATACCGAGAAAAACAAAACATCGAAAATGTATGAAAGGTCGGAGCAAAGGGAATGAAACTCGGGGAACCGAGATTAGTTTTGGTTCTTTTGGTCTGAAATCATTAGAGGCAAAATGGATTACTGCCAGACAAATTGAAGCTTCCAGAAGAGCGATTATCAGATATTTAAGAAAAGGAGGAAAGCTTTGGATTAGGATTTTTCCAAGTAAGCCGGTAACTAAGAAAGGAGCTGAAGTTGGGATGGGCGGAGGAAAAGGAAGTGTTGACCATTATGTTTTTGCCCTAAAACCGGGCAGAATCCTTTTTGAGTTAGGTGGCGTAAAAGAAGAAATAGCCAAACAAGCGTTAAGGCAAGCGGCAGACAAACTGCCGATTAAAACTAAATTTGTAAAACGTTCGTAAACTTTCAAAACTCTACGTTTCCAAATCCGAATGGATTTGGAAGACTACGAATTTTGAAGAGCAAGATGAAAATTAAAGAACTACAGCAAAAATCAAGAAAAGAATTAGAAAAAATTTTATCCGACAATCGGGAGAAATTAAGACAGCTTCGTTTTGATTTAGCCGGCGGTAAAGTGAAAAATATTAGAGAAATCAGAAAAATTAAAAAAGACGCAGCCAGAATATTAACATACCTGGTTAAATAAAATATGCCCAAAAAACAATTAATCGGAATCATTGTTTCGGATAAAATGCAGAAGACAAAAGTCGTTAAAGTTGAACGAATTAAGGAGCATCCGAAATACAAAAGAAGATATAAAATCCACAAAAAGTATAAAGCCCATGACGAGAAGGGAGAATATAAAGTTGGGGATAAAGTTATTATTGAGGAATGCCGGCCATTGAGTAAAGATAAAAGATGGAGAGTAATTAAAAAAATATGATTCAACCGCGAACAAAATTAAAAGTGATTGATAATACAGGAGCGAAAATTATCCAGTGTTTTAATATTTTGGGCGGTACTCGTCATCGTTACGCCCAAATTGGCGATATAATTGTGGCTGCGGTTAAAGAGGCGGAACCAAGGAGAATGGTCAAAAAACATGATATTGTAAGAGCGGTAGTGGTTCGTCAGAAAAAGAATTTTCGGAGAAGAGACGGCAGTTATATCAAGTTTGACGATAACGCGGCTATAATTTTAGAAGAAAAATCGCGAGAACCAAAAGGCGGAAGGATTTTAGGTCCTGTGCCCAGGGAATTAAAAGAAAAAGGTTTTGAAAAAATAGCTTCTTTAGCGAGAGAGATTGTTTAAATATCAAAAATGAAAATTCGTAAAGGTGATACAGTTTTAATAATTTCAGGAAAGGATCGCGGCAAGCAAGGCAAGATTATTCAAGTCCTTAGAAAAAATAATCAGGTTTTGGTTGAGGGTGTTAATTTAAGGAAAAAGCATCAAAAACCTAAAAAACAAGGTCAAAAAGGACAAATTATATTAAAACCAGGAAGTATTTCAATTTCCAATGTTAAAATAATTTGTCGTAAATGCGGAAAACCGGTTAAAGTGGGATATAAAATTGAAGAAAAGAAAAAATACCGAATCTGTAAAAAGTGCAGAGAAGAGATATAGATTTAATATGGGGTCGGACCCCTTGAATTATTATGCCCAGATTACAAGAAAAGTATATAAAAGAAGTCCTACCAGTTATGCGGGAAAAGTTCGACTATAAGAATGTTATGGCTGTGCCAAAGATTACTAAAGTAGTCCTTAATACTGGTTTTGGCGGGATGATTAAAGAAAAAACCGCTGATGAGCGAAAAAAAATTCAGGAAGCTGTTTTAAATGATTTAACGCTAATTGCCGGTCAGAGAGCGATTTTAACCAGGGCGAAAAAGTCAATCGCTGGTTTTAAGCTTCGTCAAGGCACGCCGGTTGGGGCAATTGTTGTTTTGCGAAAGAAAAAGATGTCTGATTTTTTAGACAGGTTAATTCAAATTGCATTGCCCAGGACTAGGGATTTTCAAGGAATTGAGTTAAAATCAATTGATAAGGCCGGGAATTTAACAACAGCCGTTAAAGAGCATATTGCGTTTCCAGAAATCCTGCCGGAAAAAGCAAAATTTATTTTCAGTTTTGAGGTAACAGTAGTGACTACGACCAAAAACAGAGAAGAAGGAAAGGAATTGTTGAGATTATTAGGATTTCCGATTAAGGACACTCCTAAGGCTTAGCAATAGCGAATATGGCTACAAAAGCGCAAATAGAAAAATCAAAAAAGAAACCCAAATTTAGTTCACGAATTGTTAGGCGCTGTTTTCGTTGCGGCAGAAAAAGAGGCTATATGAGAAGGTTTGGCCTTTGCAGGATATGTTTTCGAGAAATGGCAAATCAAGGGTTAATACCGGGAATAAAAAAGAGTAGCTGGTGAATAATTTTCATGACTGATCCAATTTCAAATATGTTAACATCTATTAGAAACGCTCAAGCTGTTTTACATCAAACAGTTGATATTCCTTTTTCTAACTTAAAATACAAGATTGCTAAAATTTTAGCAAAACAAGGGTTTATTGAACAAATAGAGAAAAAAGGTAAAAAAACAAAAAGATTTATTGAAATTACTTTAAAGTATGATAATAAGACACCTGTTATTTCAGGAATAAAAAGAATTTCCAAGCCGGGCCAAAGGATTTACCTTTCTGCCCAAAAAATAAAAAAAATCAAGGGCGGTTACGGAATGTCTATAATTTCAACTTCAAAAGGATTAATGGCTGACAAAGAAGCGAGAAAAAACAAATTGGGCGGAGAAGTGATATGTGAAATATGGTAATGCCTTTTGTTTCGCAAAAGGAAATCCGAAGCACGAAATTAGAATTTAGAATTTATTAATTTTATGTCGCGTATAGGTAAAAAACCAATTTTAATACCGGAAGGCGTAGAAATAAAAACACAAGAACGGAAAGTGATTGTAAAAGGGCCAAAAGGCGAGCTCTCTCGGGAAACTCCTTCTGAAATTAAGATTGAAATTAAAGACAATCAGATTTTTGTTTTTCCACAGATTGAAACCAGGCAAACCAAAGCCCTTTGGGGCTTGACGCGAGCTTTATTGGCTAATATGGTTGAAGGAGTCCTTTCTGGATTTGAGAAAAAGTTAGAAATCCAGGGCATTGGTTTTAAGGCAGCAATTGAAGGGGAAGAACTTGCGTTAGATGTTGGATTAAGCCATTCAGTAAAATTAAGAATTCCGTCAGGGATTAATATAGTAATAGAGAAAAATATAATCAGTGTTTCAGGAATTGATAAAGAAACAGTCGGACAGTTCAGCGCCAACATAAGAAAAGTAAAGCCGCCCGAACCATACAAGGGCAAAGGGATTAGATATGTGGGCGAGGTAGTTAGAAGAAAGGCCGGCAAGAAAGCAATAAGCGTCACAACGTAAATTCAGAAATCAATTTGTATTTAGGCTATTATGGATATTAAAATAAAACACGAGAAAAGATTTCGACGCCATAAATGTGTCAGGGCGAAAATATCTGGAACGTCTGCTCGGCCGCGGCTTTGTGTTTTTAGGTCAGCAAAACATATTTATGCTCAACTCATTGTTGACAATGAGAAAGGGAAAACCTTGTCAATGGTTAGCAGTCAAGAATTAAAAAAAGAAAAAAAACAAGGAAAAATAACTATCGCCAAAGAAGTTGGAAAATTAATAGCTGAAAAGGCGCTTGAAAAGAAAATTAAGAAAGTAGTTTTTGACAGGGGATGGTATAAATATCATGGAAGAGTAAAGGCAGTGGCTGAAGGAGCGAGAGAAGGAGGACTAAAATTCTAAAATAATGAAAAGAGATTTTCGAAAACACAGAGAACAAAAACCAAGAGATGATTTTGAATCAAAGCTTTTGGACTTAGCCAGAGTTGCTCATACGAGAACCGGCGGAAGAAAGATAAGGTTCAGGGCGGTAATGATTTGCGGGAATAAAAAAGGGAAAATAGGAATAGGAACAGCCAAAGGAAAAGATGTTGCTTTGGCAATAGAGAAAGCAACCAAAATAGCCAAGAAAAAACTGATTGAAGTGCCGATTTTTGAAGATACTATTCTTTATGAAGTTGATGCTAAATTTGGCGCGGCTAAAATTCTTTTAAAGCCTCAAAGAAAAGGCAAGGGATTAGTAGCTGGAGGAATAGTAAGGGTAATTTGCAGTTTAGTCGGCATTAAAAATATTTCTTCAAAAATTATTGGCAAGACCGGGAATAAATTAAATAATGCCCGAGCAACCATCGCAGCTTTAGAAAAATTAAAAACTAAAGTAGAAAGTAAAGTAGAGAGTAGAGGGTAGCAAGTGCTTAGGAGTCTGACCCTTTGAATTATTATTATGCAATTACACCAATTAAAACCAATTCATAAAAGAAAAAAAAGAAAACGGCTTGGCCGGGGCGGTAAACGTGGTACTTATTCCGGTCGCGGAATGAAGGGCCAGAAATCTCGAGCCGGAGCAAGGTTTGAACCAATTATCCGCGGATTAATAAAAAGATACCCTAAATTAAGAGGATATAGGAATAGGAGTGTGTGCCGTAAAGCGAAAAGCAAAAGCGAAAAGCAAAAAATATAAAAAATAAAAAAAGAAAATGTTAGATAAAATTATTCAAATATTTAAAATTCCTGATCTCCGTAAAAAAATCCTGTTTGTTTTGGGGATTTTTGTTGTCTTTAGAATAATGGCTAATATTCCCATACTTGGAGTTGATTCTCAAGCCCTGCAGAGATTTTTTGGAGAAGCTGAGATTTTCGGCTTTTTAAACCTATTTACTGGCGGCGCCTTAGACACTCTTTCTATTGTTATGTTAGGATTAGGTCCCTATATTACTGCGACGATTATTCTCCAGCTTTTAACAATGATTTTCCCTAAATTGCAGCAAATGTATAAAGAGGAAGGCGAAGCGGGTCGTCAAAAATTTAATCAATATGGAAGAATAGCGACCGTACCTTTGGCAATGCTTCAGGGTTTTGGAATGTTATCTCTTTTGCAAGCCGGGCCAGATCCTGTAGTCGGAGCGCTTTCTCCGTTTATGGTTTTGGTTTGGCTTTTAACGGTAGCTGCCGGGTCTGTTTTTTTAATGTGGTTAGGGGAACTTATTTCTGAAAAAGGAATCGGAAACGGAGTTTCGCTTTTGATTTTTGCCGGAATTATTGCCATAGTGCCAATGGAAATTGGGCATGTTCTTGCTGTTTGGGACCCGGCAATGCTCCCGGCTTATCTGCTTTTTTTCGCTATGGCTTTGGTTATCATTGCAGGCGTGGTTTTAATTAATGAGGGCCGGCGCAATATCCCGATTTCTTACGCGAAGCGGGTAAGGGGAATGAAAATGTACGGAGGCGTTTCCACTTATCTGCCTTTGAATATTAATCCAGCCGGAGTGATTCCTATTATTTTTGCTTTTTCGCTTTTGCTTTTTCCAAGTATGATCGCTACTGTTTTAGCTGGTGTTGGGGGAATAGTTGGCGCAATGGCTCAAAGTGTTGAAATTGCCCTTAGATCTCCCTGGGTTCACGGCAGCTTACTTTTTATTTTAGTAGTTGTTTTTACTTATTTTTATACAGCGGTTACTTTTGATCCCAAATCTATTGCTTCAAATTTGCAAAAAATAGGTGGTTTTATTCCAGGGGTCAGGCCAGGGCAATCAACAGCTGATTTTATGTATTTTATTTTAAATCGGGTTTTATTGGTTGGCGCTTTGTTTTTAGGAACGATAGCAGTGATACCGGCTGTTATTGCCGGGATAACAGGGGTAATGGTTTTTCAATTTTTAGTCGGCGGAGCCGGTTTGATAATTGTAGTGAGCGTTGTTTTGGAGACAATGAGGCAAATTAAAGCCCAGCTCCAAATGCGGGAATATGAGACATTCTAAGTTAAAAAAATCATTGGTAATTATTGTTTTGGGTCCGCAGGGGTCGGGGAAAGGGACGCAAGCTGAACTTTTGGCAAAAAAGTTTAATTTAGAATATATCGGCAGCGGGGATTTGTTGCGAGCAAGAAAAAAGAAAAAAGATTTTACCGGTTTGAAGATCAGCAGGGTTATGACTGCGGGAGGAAGGGTTGCTACCCCGGTTATCTTTAAGATATGGATGGATAAATTAGAAGAGTTTAAGAAAAAATCAAAACTTAACGGATTTATTATAGATGGTAGTCCCAGAACTATACTTGAGGCGGAAATGTTAGAACAAGCGTTAGATTGGTATGAATACGGGAAAGATAAAAAAATTATCTTTATTAATATCTCTCCAAAAGAATCTATTTGGCGATTAACCAAAAGAAGGGTTTGTAGACGATGCGGCCAAAACATTCCTTTTATTGGAGAATTTAGAAAACTACTAAAATGTAACAAATGCAAAGGAGATTTATTTAATAGAGCAGATGATACAATAGAGGGGATAAAAAAGAGATTAGAGTGGTTTGAAACAGAGGTTCGGCCAACAATTAATTATTATAAAAAAAGAGGAGAATTAATAAAGATTAACGGAGAACAGCCAATAGAGAAGATATTTAAGGATATTCTTGAAAAGATAAAACTTTAAACTTTCATATGATTACAATCAAAACTCCGGAGGAAATTAAAATAATGCGAGAGGGCGGCAAGATTCTGGCTGGAATTATGAAGGAATTAGAGAAAAAAGTTAAGCCGGGAATTGCCACCAAAGAATTAGACAAAATTGCCCAGAACCTTGTTTTTGAATCTAAGGCAAAAAGTTCTTTTAGGAACTATCAAGGATTTCCAGCTTGTCTTTGCGTTTCAATAAATGAGGAGATTGTTCATATTGCGCCCTCTGAAAGGAAATTAGAACAAGGGGATATAATCTCTCTTGATTTGGGAATACTCTATAAGGGTTTTCACACTGATATGGCGGTTACAGTCCTGGTGGGAATAATTGCTCCTGAAATTCAAAGATTAATTCGGGTGACAAAAAAAGCGCTAAAAAGAGGAATTAAAAAAATTAGCCCAGGAAATACTTTTGGCGATATTGGAAATACTATTCAGAGATATGTAGAATCGCAAGGGTTTAATGTTATTAAGGATCTTTGTGGACATGGTATTGGGAAAAAAATTCATGAAGAGCCGCAAATTTTGAATTATGGCAAAAGAAGGACTGGTTCGGAAATTAAAGAGGGTATGGTTTTTTGTTTAGAGCCAATGATAACAACGGGAAATGGAAAGATAAAAAAAAGCAAGGATGGTTATGGTTTTACTACTGCTGATGAATGTTTGGCAGCCCACTTTGAACACACGATAGCCGTAACTCAAGATGGGGCAAAAATCCTAACAATGATATAAATGAAAAAACTATTAATCGTTGCCAATTGGAAGATGAACCCTGAAAGATTGACTCAAGCCAAGCTCCTTTTTAATTCAGTAAAACAGGGAATTAAAAAAATAAGAAATACCCGCCCCAATAGAAATCAAAGATTTTCTAATAGGGTAGAAGTAGTTATTTGTCCGCCCTTTGTCTATCTGTCCGCGCTAAAAGCTAATGGGGCGCAGGATTGTTTTTGGGAGAACAAGGGCGCTTATACCGGCGAAATTTCTCCTTTAATGCTCAAAGATATTGGGGTGAAATATGTCCTTATTGGCCATTCTGAGAGAAGAGCAAGGGGAGAAACCTTTGAAATGATAAATAAAAAAATAAAAGCAGTATTGAAGGTTGGGCTAAAACCGATTTTGTGCATTGATAAACTTTCTCAAATTCCTAAAGACATTCAAGGAAATTATATCTTGGCTTATGAACCTGTTTTTGCCATAGGGACTGGTAAACCCTGTAGCGTTGAAAGGTCCAAGAAGATGAGAAAGAACGCAGATAATAATTTTGTTTTATACGGCGGCAGTGTTAATTCTCAAAATGCTAAAGATTATATTGAAAAAGCTGGATTTCAAGGGCTTTTAATCGGCGGCGCTTCGTTAAATTCCAAAGAATTTCTAAGAATAATCAAAAATGTCGCAATCTAATGGAAAAACTTTTTCAAGGATATTTTTATAATCCAACCAAGGGAAATTTGAAAATTGACCAAGTCCTTGAGGAATTGTTCAATTATATGTCTGAAAAACCAGAGAAATTTTATGATATTATTGTTGGCTGCGATTCATCTTCTGGCGAAGAGCCTCATTTTCCGGTGGCAATAGTTATTTTAAGAAAACAAGAGGGTGGCCGATTTTTTCTTAAAAAAATTAACTATAAGGACAGAAAATTTTACAATTGGAAAACCAGGGTCTTGGAAGAAGTTTTTCTCTCTTGTAAGACAGCCCTGTTTTTGAAGGAAAATTTAGGGAAAAGAATTCAGAAACTGCCTAATTCTTGTTATCAATTTCGCTATATTCATGCTGATGTTGGCGAAAATGGCCAGACAAAAGATATGATCAGGGAAGTAGTCGGTCTGATTCGGGGCAATGGTTTTGAGCCAAAAATAAAACCAGAAGCTTATGCGGCTTCAACCGTGGCAGACCGCTTTGCTTAGAAGTCTAGTAGTTTCATAAACAACGCACGACCCATCAATGAGTCGTGCGTTGTTTTAATGGGTAATAGAAATAACTAAAACGGGAATTTTTTATTCATCTTAGCGTAGACAAGATAGCCAACAACACCAATTATTATTACTATTATCCCTATGTGAATAGGTTCCATGGTTTTTTTAGCGAATTAAAATTATCTGGTTTCGACCTTTTATTTCTCTTTCCAATTTTTTTGAGAGAATTTCTGATTTTCATTGTTGTTATTCCCCTAAAAAGGGGCTTAATTATCCGCAGAATTTGCAAAGAGCTCTTTTTTATATTCAATCTTTTATTCAATAGAGCGGCTTCAAGTATTAACCTGTCCATTGTTCCCAAAAGAAAAGATGTGGTAATTTTCAGGTTATTTTTGGCAAATATTCCCCTAAGAAAAGTTTGAAATTGATAATCAATTTTGGTCCTCAATTTGACAATATAGTTTGCAATTTCTGAATCCTGTTTCGGTGTTTTTAAGACTAAATAGTTGATCAGATTCTTTTCTTTTGTTCCGAATTTAAGATAGCTCTTAACTAATTGAGAAATAGTTTGTTCCGGGGATTTGGCATTGAATGTTTGTCTATTTATAATTTCAATTAGGCTCTGAAATGATTTTTCAAGAACTTCTAAATAAAGTTGCTTTTTGTTCCTAAAATGATAATACAAGGCAGCTTTGGTAATGTTCAATCTTTTAGCAATATCTTCCATTGAGACGCCCAAAAATCCAAACTCAGAAAAAAGATCAGAAGCAACTTTTAAAATTCTTTGTTTTGATTTAGTCATAATTTACTTACCGTTCAGTAAGTCTTGGTTTATGATATGTTAATTAAATATATCTGTCAAGAGCAATAGCCATATTTGCAAAAAGCAAGGAGTTATGATATTATAAAACAATATGATTTCCAGAGTACTTCGTCGGGAATTCTTAGATTTTTTTGAGAAAAAGGGGCACAAAGTTGTTCCGTCAAGTTCGCTTTTGCCCCTTGATACGAGCGTTTTGCTAACAACAGCCGGAATGCAGCAATTTACTCCCTATCTTTCCAATACCAAAAATGTTTTAGAAGATTTTGGGACCAGACATTTAACGTCAATTCAGAAATGTTTTAGAACTCTTGATATTGAAGAAGTGGGAGATGATACTCATCATACTTTTTTTGAAATGCTTGGAAATTGGTCAATTGGTCTTGACCAAGATAAGGGTTATTTTAAGCAAGGCGCCATAGAAATAGCCCTTGATTTTTTGGGCAACATCCTTGGTTTGGAAAAAAATAAGTTTTGGTTCACGATTTTCAAAGGAGAAGCAGGCATTCCTAAAGACAAAGAATCTTTGGAAATTTGGCAGGAACAGGGGATTTCTCAAGAAAGAATTATTGAATTTGGAATAAAAGATAATTTTTGGGGCCCAACAGCTGATACAGGACCTTGCGGCCCTTGTTCTGAAATCCATTACGACCGGGGTCCTCAATATGGGTGCGGAAATCAGGACTGCGGGCCAAACTGCGAAAGATGCAAGCGGTTTGTTGAGCTTTGGAATTTGGTCTTTATGGAGTATAATAAAAAAAAAGATGGTTGTTTTAGTAAGTTGCCGCAGAGCAATGTTGATACAGGTATTGGCTTTGAAAGGTTATTAGCAGTTTTAGAAAACAAACCATCGGCTTATGAGACAGATTTATTTTTGCCTGTTATTCAAAAAATTGAAGTCTTAAGCGCTAAAAATTACAACAGCCAAAAACCAAATTTTCGGATTATCTCTGACCATATCAGAGGAGCGGTTTTCCTAGCCGCTGAAGGAATTTTTCCTTCCAATACAAACCAGGGCTATATTTTGCGAAGAATTTTAAGGAGGGCAATGAGAATTGGAAAATTAATAAACCTGCCAAGAAATTTTTTAATTCCTTTGTCTCAAGAAACCATTAAAATTTATCAGGAATTTTATCCGGAACACAAAACAAAACAAGCCGATATTTTGTCTATAATCCAAAAAGAAGAAACCAAATTTGAAAAGACATTAGAACAAGGATTAAAAGAATTTGAAAAGCTTGCCTGCAAGGGAGAGATTGACGGCTCAATGGCTTTTCATCTTTATAATACTTATGGCTTTCCTTTGGAGATGACAGAAGAAATGGCAGTAGAAAAAAAATTAAAAGTTGATAAAAAAAGTTTTGAACAAGCTTTTATAAAACATCAGGAAATCTCCCGGATAGGAGCAACCAAAAAATTTGGCGGGACCGGAGCAGAACAAATAAAAGACGAGGAACAAAAAATAGCGGTTATTAAATTGCATACTGCCACGCATTTGCTTTATTATGCCTTGCGAGAAGCGCTTAAAGATAATGTAAGGCAAATGGGGTGTGATATTAATTCAGAGAGATTAAGATTTGATTTTTCTCATTCTGTTAAACTGACACAAGATGAAATCAAAAAGGTTGAGCAGATAGTTAATCAAAGAATTAAACAGGATTTAGAGGTTGAAAAACAAGAGATGGAATGCGGAGAGGCGATAAAATCAGGCGCTTTAGCTTTTTTTAGAGAAAAGTATCCGGAAAGAGTATTTGTTTATACTATAAGAGATAAAAAAAATAAAGATTGGGTATCAAAAGAGATTTGCGCCGGACCTCATGTAAAAAGGACTTCTGAATTGGGTTGTTTCAAAATTATTAAAGAACAGTCTTCTAGCGCAGGCATAAGAAGAATAAAAGCAATTTTAATATGACTAAAAAAGTAATTGACATTTTTCCCCCTTGTGCGTCAAATCGCGAACAAATTTTAGAACCCGGTGTCCGAGATCGCAAAAAGGGTTTGAAACCCTTCAAAGAAGCCAATATCTTAGAAGATTTAGAAAAAAAAACAGCTAAACCAAGGCAGGGGTTTAATAAAAAATGGCTAATTTTAGGATTATCAGTTTTAGTTTTGCTTGGAGCCCTTGCTTTTTTTACTCTGCCTAAGGCAGTAATAGAAGTTTGGCCAAAAACAGAAATTCAGACTTTTAACACAGAATTAAAAATTGATATTGGCATAGAAGGACTTGATTTTGAAAATAAAGTTTCCAAACCTGAAGAGGTTTGGAAGACTTCGTTTCCAAATCCCTTCGTGGTTTGGAAGACTTCGTTTCCAAACCCCTTCGTGGTTTGGAAGACTAAGGTTATTCCCGGCCAAATTTTTAGAGAAAAAAGAACGGTTGCTGATGTCTTTCCTGCTTCTGCCAAGGTTCTAAAACAGGGAAAAGCTGAAGGAACAATAAGGGTTTTTAACAAACACTCATTTTCTTCTCAATCTTTTATCCCTAGAACTCGTTTTATATCAGCTGAAGGGAAAGTGTTCCGAACGCCGACCAGAATAACTATTCCGGGCAAAAGTCGTGAAAGAGGAAAAATAATACCCGGACATATTGATGTTAGGGTAGTTGCCGATGTCCCGGGAGAGGGGCATAATATTGGGACTTCTACTTTCTCTATTCCGGGATTAGTCGGAACCCCGCTTTTTGTTAATTTTTACGCTGAATCTTTTGAATCAATGACAGGCGGTTTTTCCAGAGAAATGATTCAGGTGACGGAACAAGATTTAGAGAAAGCAAAAAACATTTTGAGCGAAAGAGCGAAAAAAGAAAGCCGAGCTTTTTTTGAAAATAAAATAAAAACCAAAGAGCAAATGGGGTTTGTTTTCTTTGACCAGGCAATTCAGACCGAAATTATTGAAACCTTTTCTTTGGCTAAGCCGGGAATGGAAATGGAAAATTTTAATTTTCAGGTTAAAGTTGAGTCAAAAACTTTAATTTTCAAAGAACAAAACTTAAAAGATTTTGCCATAGAATTTATTAAGACCCAAATTCCTGAAACCAAACAAATTCATCAGCCGAGTTTAAGAATAGATTATTCTTTAACAGACTTTGATTTGGACCAGGGTAAAATGAGTCTTGCCTTGGAAGCTGCCGCAAAAATTTATCCCTACATTAATATTCTGATTTTAGAAAATACGGTTAAGGGAAAGTCGTTGTATGAAACTAAAGATTTTTTGGAAGCAAAGCCAGATATTATTAGAGCCAGTCCAAAGTTTTGGCCATTCTGGGTGGATAGAGCGCCTGAAGATTTAGACAAAATTGAAATTAAATTAAGGTTTGAACTTGACTAATTTATAATTTCTGTTATTCTATTAAAGATACTCCTAGATGAATTTACGCAAAGAAAAAATAAGAAAATCTGGAATTGTTTTAGAGGCATTGCCCAGTACTCATTTTCGGGTAAAGACAGAAGACGGAGAAGAGCTTCTCTGTTATTTGGCTGGCAAATTAAGAATATATCGGATTAAAATTTTGCCCGGAGATAAAGTGACAATAGAAACAACTCCTTATGACAAAAAAAGAGGCAGGATTGTTTATCGCGGGAAATAACGCGCCCCTTAATGTATCTCTAAAATGAAAGTCCGGTCATCAATAAAAAAAATTTGTAAAGATTGCAAAACTGTCCGGCGCAAGGGCCGCGTTTTTGTAATATGCAAAAATCCTAAACATAAACAAAGACAAGGATAAAGATTATTGTTCCAAATCTGACAAGATTTGGAAAATTTATGCCGAGAATTGCCGGGACAAATATCCCTGAAAATAAACAAATAATTATTGCATTGACTTATATTTATGGCATTGGTCGTTCTTTGAGCAGGAAAATTTTAGACGAGGCAAAGATTGATTTTTCCCTTAAGGCAATAGAATTAACTCCGCAACAAATTTCCCAACTTAAAGAAGTTATTGAAAAGAAATGTAAGATTGAAGGAGAATTGCGGCGGGAACGGATAAAGGATATTAAAAGATTAAAAGATATAAGCGCTTGGCGGGGAATTCGTCACATTAAAAGATTGCCTGCAAGAGGACAAAGAACAAAGACCAATAGTAGAACAATAAGAGGAAATATTAGAAGAACTATCGGGTCGGGAAAGAGAGCTGCGCCGGCTCCGAAATAATATGGGTAAAAAACGAATTATCGCTCAAACCGAAGAAGAATTGTTAAAAGAAAGAGGCAGGGAAGCCCTCCAATCCCCAAACGAACTTGGAAAAGTAGAGGCAAAGATTAAAGGAGAAGCCGAACAAGCCGCTAAAAAAGTTAAAAAGGCAAGGGTTTGCATTTCTTCTTCTTATAATAATACTATTATTAGTTTAACTGATGTTCAGGGAAATGTTTTGGCTTGGATGAGCGCTGGCAGTGTTGGTTTTAAGGGAGCCAAAAAAGCCACTCCGTTCGCTGCTTCTAAGGTAGCCGAGGCGATATCGCAAACAATTAAGAAAATTGGAATTACTAAAGTAGTTATTTTAGTAAAAGGAATTGGCAGTGGTCGGGAATCAGCTATCAGGTCTTTGGTGGCTCGAGGAATAGACATCATTTCAATTAAAGACATTACCCCTATTCCCCATAATGGATGTCGGCCGGTCAAAGCGAGAAGGGTATAAAAAAATAACTATATGTCGAAAAAAACAACTTCTAACGGGGCTAAATGTAAGATTTGTCGTCGGCTTAACGCAAAACTTTTTTTGAAAGGCACCAAATGTCTTTTGCCGAAATGTTTAATGAACAAAAAACCTTATCCGCCCGGGCAGAAGAGAAAAAGACGGGCCAAGACTCTCTCTGAATATGGCAGAGGATTAAAAGAAAAACAAAAATTAAAGAATTGGTATAACTTAAAAGAAAAACAGTTTCGGAATTATGTAGAAAAAGTTTTAAACCGCAAGGGAAAGGTTGAAAATGCCGATGCTATGTTGATTAAAATTCTGGAAAGTCGTTTGGATAATGTAGTTTTTAGAATGGGGTTTGCCTCTTCAAGACCTCTTGCCCGACAGATTATTTCCCATCGTCATATTTCAGTAAACGATAGGCTGATTAATATTTCTAGTTATTTAGTAAAAAAAGAAGACAGAATTAGTCTTAAATTAAGATCTTCTCAAAATCTAACTTCTGCGTTAAAAAAACATAAGACTCCATCATGGCTTAAATTAGATATTAAGAAAATGGCAGGCAAGGTAATTGGCGAACCGGATTTAGCAGAAGCTTTGCCGCCAGTCGAAATTTCTTTGATATTTGAGCATTATTCACGTTAGCGCGACACCTTTTATATGATTTCTTTACCCAAACAGCCAAAAATTATTAAAAAACAAGGAAATAAGGCTATTTTTGAGATTGAAGCCCTGTATCCGGGATATGGCGTAACTATCGGTAATAGTTTGCGTCGAGTTTTACTTTCTTCTCTGTCAGGATTTGCAATAACCCAGGCGAAAATTAAAGGAGTTTCTCATGAGTTTTCAACTATTCCAGGGGTTTTAGAGGATGTTATTTTAATTGTCTTAAATTTGAAACAATTACGGTTTAAGCTCTTTACTGATGAACCACAGAAAGCATTTTTAAAAGTAAAAGGCGAGAGAGAGGTGAAGGGCTCTGATTTTGTTTTTTCCAGCCAAACAGAATTAGTAAATAAGGACTGCTATATTGCGAGCCTAACTGACAAGTCAGCGGAATTGGAAATTGAGATTCAAATTGAAAAGGGAATAGGTTATTTTTCCAGAGAAGTAAGAAAAAAATCTTTTATTCAGAGACGGGAAAAATTAGAAGCAGGAGTTATTCCGGTTGACGCTATCTTTACCCCAATAAAAAGTGTTAGTTATCAGGTTGAAAATATGAGGGTGGGAGAAAGGACTGATTATGACAGGTTATTTTTAGAAATTGAAACAGACGGAATTATTTCTCCGGAACAAGCTTTTAGTCAGGCAACAGAGATTTTAATAAACCATTTTTCATTAATTGCCGATGCTTTTCACCTGGAAACTCCGGTTCCCAAAAAAATAACAACGAAAGAACCGGCGCCAACAAAAAAAACGAAACGCAAGAAAACAGAACATGAAAAAAAGAAAAAAAGGACGAAAACTAAGTAGGGAAAAAGACCAAAGAAAAGCGCTTTTAAGAACTCTTGCTTTTTCTCTTTTGATAAAAGAGAAAATTAAAACCACTGAAACTAAGGCAAGGGTCGTTGCCGGGTTTGTTGAAAAACAAATCACTCGGGCTAAAAACAACAGCATTTTTTCTAGGAGATTTTTAGCAAAATTTTTTCCTAAAAAAACAGTAAAAAAATTAATAGAAGAAATTGCGCCGAGGTATAAAGAGAGAAAAGGAGGATACACCAGAATTATTAAATTAGGGCCCAGGAAGTCTGACGGAGCCAAGATGGCGATGATAGAGTTGGTTCAATAACTAAATTAAATTATGCAAAGAAATACACATACAATTGATGCGACCAAAAAAGTGTTGGGTAGATTGGCTGCTGAGATTGCTGTCCTTTTGCGAGGCAAGCTTCGGCCTGATTTTGCGCCCAATAAAGATATGGCTGATTATGTGATTATAAAAAACATTACCAAGATAATAATCACAGGCAAAAAAATAGAGCAAAAAAAATACTTCAGGCACTCGGGTTATCTTGGCAGCTCAAAAGAGATACCCCTTAAAATTCTGCACGAGAAAAATCCGGCAGAGGTTCTTAAAAAAGCGGTTTTTGGAATGCTGCCTAAAAATAAATTAAGAGCAAAACAAATTAAAAGATTAAAAATAGAAAGATAGTATGAAAAAAAAGGGGATTTTAAAAACCAAGGATAAAAAAAAACCAACAAAGTATTTTGAAGCAGTAGGCAGAAGAAAAACAGCGGTTGCCAGAGTCCGACTCTTTGAAGGTCTTGGTTTTGAAAATTTGGTCAATGATAAGCCCTTGAAAAGTTATTTCCCTTGTTTTGAGCTTCAGCAAACAGCCCTTTCTTCTCTTGAGAAAATAAATTGTTTGGATAAATTTTATATTCTCGTTAAGGCGAAAGGGGGCGGTTTGAATGCTCAAGCTGAAGCAGTAAGACATGGATTGGCTAAGGCTTTGACTATTTTTAATCTTGATTTCAGAAAAACATTAAAAAAAGCCGGCTATCTAACCAGAGACCCCAGAATGAGAGAAAGGAAAAAATTTGGTCTAAAGCGCGCTCGGCGAGCGCCCCAGTGGTCAAAAAGATAAAGGAGTGTGAGATCCGAACCCACATCAGTCTTCCAAATCCCAAAGGGATTTGGAAACTTTAGATTGAGAAGCTCAAAAATGAGATGATTTCAAGGCGCGACAACGAAATCGTGCTGACAAGCACCTTGAGGAGGAGCAACAAAGAAATCATCCATTTTTGAGCTTCCCCTTGGGGCGGGTCAATTTGAGCCATCTTCTTCGTTACTCGTCGCTTATGTGCCTAAAGGCACACTTCACTCCTCGTGCCTTGAATATGACTCAAATTGTTCCCGCTCAACTAATGTGGGTTCGAATCTCACACTCCTATAAGGAAGCTATGCTAAAAGAACTTATTGATAAATTTTATTTAGACAGGCAAAAAGATAAAGAGCAACAACATTTTTATATTACTGACGCCGGTAAATGTCCTCGGGCGATATTTTTCAAGTTTAAAAATGTCCCCAGGAAAGAAATGGAGGCGAGGATTTTAAGAATGTTTGAACATGGTGATTATATCCACCAGTTGATTATGAGACCTTTACTGAGTATCAGGGGAATTCATATTGTTGCCTCAGAAATAGCTATTCCGCCCCAGGAATTGATTTCTGGGAGGGCAGACGCCATAGTAAGCGACAGCAAAGAAATGTACCTTCTTGACATTAAGAGTATGAACAGTATGATTTTTAAGAGCTTAGAACAGGCAAAAGAAGAAAATATTGACCAGATTCAGCTCTACCTGCATTATTTTAAAATTTCCAAAGGCATTCTTCTTTATGTTAATAAAGACACTCAGGAATTAAAAGAGTTTATAATACCTTATGACAAAAGCCGAGCCCAAGTCCTTTTAGATAATTTAAATCAACTTAAAATTAAAATTGATTCCAATATTGTGCCAGACAAAATTTTGGATTTAGTAGATAATTGGCAATGCCGATATTGCCAATTTAAAGAAATTTGTTCTTTGGTTGGGGAAGGAGAAGTTCCCTGGGAGGATTGCAAGGAGAAAATAAAAATTAGTCGTTAAAACCTTGTCAACGGCAGGATTTTTTTCATTTCCTGAATATCTTTAAATCCCCAGAAGGGCTTGCCTTCAACAACAATAATAGGCAAGCCATATTCTTGAATTAAAGGTTTTGTGTCAGATTTAAGTTCAGATTCTTGTTCAGAATTTGGAAGACCGTTAAGCTCAAGAGCGGATTTGGGAGGCAATGGCTTAATAGCAGCCAAAGCCATAAGATCAAGATTGTAATCAAAAGAATATATCCTTAATAAAGGATATTGTTCTCGCAAAAAAGACAAAACCGCGCTCTGTTTTTCACAATCAGGGCAATATTTAGTATTCGCGAAAAAATAAAGAATATGAACTAACCCAAGATTGCACCTCTCACAAAGTTGCTGCGAAAAATGGTGGTGCCTAATTTGAAGAAGAGAATAGTATTTTTTTAGATGAAGCACTTCAGGATGATTATGGCCTAAATTATTTGCCATAAATTCCAGCTTTTCGCCAATAAGATGAAGTTCGTGAGTTAAAATATCGTCGCCAATATCAGCGCAGAGAATATCCTTAAAATGATCAAGCTGGGTTTCCATAGCTAAAACTTGTATTTGAAATTTTTGTTTCATAGTGTTTATTTCTGAAAATCTTTTATTATTAAGATAGTCGCTTACAAAAAAACCAAGACTAAAAATTATTGCCGTGAAACAAAAAGTTAAAATGTATTTTTGAGTATTGATTGGTTTTCTGTTTACCATTTATTTTTTTTATTAAAGACAATATCTTGAATGGCGCTTAACCACCAGATAAAATAGAGCGGACTATAAAATAGAACAAAGAACAGGAAATCTTTTCCGGTTCTAGATTTGGTAAACGATAATTTTTTTCCAAGCAAAACAATACCGAAAAACATTCCAAAAAGCAGAATAGAAAGAAGGACATATAATTGAGTATTAATAAAAAACCAGTCAAACCTAAAAACAAATTGGTTAAGACTAAACCCAACTGCCTGCCAGGCAATAAATCTATGAATTGCGTATTGGGTAAATTGAAAAATAGTATAAAAACTAACAAATAGAAAAATCAAGACAGATAAAAATATGCTTGGAAAAACAAAGAACCCTAAATCTCCATATGTTCTGTTGAACATTAGAGAACGGTAATCCCAGGCATTTCTGGATAATCCAGAATACCATCTTTTTCTCTGTTGAAATAATTTTTTGAATGATGACGGGCCAACAGTATAAACACAGGCATTCGGAGCATTGGCAATTTCATAGTTTTTACTCTGGATTCGGAAAGCTATTTCTAAATCTTCGGTGTTGTGTCCGTGGCGAAATGGCCCTAATTTGTCAAAGGCCCTTTTTCTGAAAATGGTAAAAGGACCAGGGGCGACCGTGATGCTGTTGAGCAAGGCAAAGACTTTTCGCAGGAAAATGCCAAAAATATATTCTATTTTTTGAATTCGCTGAAGCGCGCCTTTTGCCTGGTGAATTTTGACAGAGGAAGTGCATGCCATAATTTTGGGATTGTTAAAATATGGCATAATAAGCCCTAATGCTTGAGGGATTACAAAAGAATCAGCGTCTAAACAGCCGACAAATTCAGCTTTGGTTTTTGATAAGCCGTAATTTAAGGCAGTGTATTTACCTTTATTTGGTTTATGAAAAACCTTGACCTGTGTATATTTTTCTAATGTCTTTGCTCTTTCAAGAGTCTTATCAGATGAACCGTCATCAATAACAAGTATTTCTAATCTGTCTCTTGGGTAATCTAATTTAAGCAAAGAATGGACAGTTTTAACAATTGTTTTTTCCTCGTTAAAGCAAGGAACAATAATGCAGACATTAGGATGATTTTTTCTTAATTTCGGTTTATAAATTCGGTTTTTGCATTCCCACAATACTAAAAGAGACAATATGCTTATATAAAGAAAAAAGAAAATTGAGGAATAGATAATAATATTTCCAATAACCATCTTTCATAGTATTACAAAATTTCTGCGTCAAGTCAAGGAAAATGTTTGAAATATTGAAAATTAATTCTCAAAGGCCAGAAAAGTGTTTCATTCAAAAAGCGGTCAAAATTATAAAAAAAGGAGGCTTGGTCGCTTTTCCGACTGAAACTGTTTATGGTTTGGGCGCCAATGCTTTAGATAAAAACGCGGTCAGGAAAATTTTCAAAGTCAAAGGACGACCCCTGGATAATCCGATAATAGTACACATAGCCAAGATTGAAGATTTAAATTTACTGGCGAGAAATATTCCAAAAGATGTAAAAATTTTAGTTCAAAAATTCTGGCCAGGCCCCTTAACTTTTGTTCTTTTTAAAAAGAACGCAGTGCCGGATGAAGTAACAGCCGGACTAAAAGTGGTCGCTATCAGAATGCCTAAAAACAAAATTGCTTTGGAAATGATAAAAAAAGCAGGCTTTCCAATTGCCGCTCCTTCAGCTAATTTAGCCGGTAGGCCCAGTCCAACTTTTGCCCGGCATGTTTTTGAAGATTTTGGAAGTAAAATTGACTTAATTTTAGATGGTGGCAGAACTAAAATTGGAGTAGAATCAACAGTAGTGGATTTAACGGTCAAACCTTTTCAAATTTTAAGGCCAGGCGGAATTTCTTTTGAAGAATTAAAGAAAGTTTTACCTGATCTTCGGCTTCACCCCAGTTTGTTGGACGGAACATTCAAAGGAAAAAGCAAAAGCCCGGGAATGAAATATCGTCATTATGCCCCAAAAGCTTCTTTAATTTTAGTTAACCCTATTAGAGATTCTAAAAAATGGGACAAAGTACAAAAAGGGCGTATCTCTAACGGGGTTGAAGGGAAGGAGCAAGTATTAAGAATTCAAAACTTAATTAAAAAATATCAAAAACAAAATAAAAAAGTGGGGGTATTATCTTCATTTGAAACAAAAAGATTTTATCAACAAGCTGATTTGGTTTTGATTTCTGGCTCAAGGAAAAATTTAGAACAAATAGCTCAAAACTTATTTAAAATTCTTCGAGAATTTGACAAACAAAAAGTGGATATTATTTTAGCTGAAGGAGTGCCCGAGAAAGGAATCGGTTTTGCCATTATGCACCGGCTCAAAAAAGCCAGCCAAGGCTAGGAGTGTTTTCCAAAAACTATGGAAAAAGAAAAACTGATAGTTGACTAAAAACTTTAAAGTATTAAACTATACTAATGAGTAAAAAAAGAATCATAACGAATTTGAAAACGAATTCGGAAACGAATTTGGAAGACTCTGGAAAAGGAAGTTCTATTGATAAGGTTAAAAAAATTAAAATTAAAGTCATTGGTATTGGCGGAGGAGCGGGAATGATTGTTTCAGAAATTGCTTCTGAAATCAAACAAAGTTGTTTTGTGGCGGCTAATACTGATGCTCAAGCTCTGAAAACAATTTCTAAAAAGGTAAGCTGTTTTCAATTTGGACAGGCCATTACCAACGGACTAGGAACAGGTATGAATCCTGAAAAGGGAAGAGAGGCGGCTCAAAATGAAAAAGAGAGAATAAAAAAACTTTGCCTTGGCCAGGATATTTGTATTATTGTCGCTTGTTTGGGCGGCGGGGTCGGTTCCGGCGCCGCTCCGGTTTTTGCCAAAATTTCTAAAAATTTAGGCAATCTTACTTATGGCATTTTCACCCTGCCCTTTAAGTTTGAAGGGGAGAAAAAAATGGAAATTAGCCGAGATGCCTTATCTAACGCAAAAAAACATCTAAACGCGATGACTATTATTCCGAACGAGAGAGTTTTTCAGGTCATTGACAAAGAAACGTCTTTGAAACAATCTTTCTCTTTTATTAATAAAAATTTAGCGGAAAATTTGAAGGGATTAATTGAAATTATCTATAATCCGGGTTTAATTAACATTGATTTTGCCGATATTCAGACGATTTTTGAAGGACAGGGAAGGCTTGTTTATTTGAATACTGTTGAAAGTTCAAAAACGCAAACGGATAAAGATTTAATAGCAAGGCTTTTAAGTTCTCCTTTATACTCCTACAAAATTAAGGGAGCAAAAGGAGTTTTGTTTAATATTGCCGGAGAAAAAAATCTTTATCTTGCCGATGTTAATCAGATATCAAAAGCCATTTCTGAATTAGTTAATCCGGAAGCTAAAATTATTTTCGGAATTTCCCAGAAACGGAAACCTTCTAAGGGTATCAAGGTATTTTTATTAGCAATTGGTTGTTTAGAAAAGTCCATTTCCAAGTCCGTTTCCAAGTCCGTTTCAAAATCCCTTCAAGACTTGGAAAACAGGGAAGATGGGCACCAAAAAAAGAAAAAGAGAAAAAGAGAAAAAATAAATTTTCCAAATCTTGTCAGATTTGGAACAATAAAGCAAAAAAAGAAGACTGCGTTTCCGAATTCGTTTCCAAATCCCAAAGGGATTTGGAACACTCCCAAAGGGATTCGGAAGACTAAAGTTTCTAAATCCGCGATGGATTTGGAAGACTCCGCGTTTCCAAACCCCTTCGTGGTTTGGAAACGGATTTGGAAACGAATGTGAATTTGGAAACGAAAATTGAAATTAAACCAAACGAGTCGCTTAAAGTTTCCAAACCAAGCACTCAAAGTGTTGAGCGCTCGGTTTGGAAGACTAAAGTTAAGACTAAAAACAGAAAAGAAAAACTAAGAAAGAGCGGGCTTCAGATTAAAAAAGAAGCCCAAGACATTGAAGGAGAAATGCTGGAAAAAGAAAAATTTTGGGAAACACCAGCCTTTTTACGGCGAAAAAAGATTTAGAAGTTTTAATGTTTGAATTAAAAAATAAAATTGCTTTAATTACTGGCAGCCAACAAGGAATTGGCAGAGAAATTGCTCTTGTTTTGGCTAGGGCTGGCGCAAGAGTAGTAGTTACTGATATTGATAAGGGGGAGTGTGAAAAAGTAGCCGCAGAAATAAAAAAAGCCAAAGGAAAAGCAAATGCTAAAAAATTAGATGTTACCAATTATCAGGAATTTGAAAAAAGGGTTCAGGAAACAATAAAAGAGCAGGGGAGATTAGATATTTTGGTTAACAATGCCGGTATTTACATCCAAAAAGACCTAACCAAGATGACTTTGGAAGAAATTGACAAAATAATAAAGGTAAATTTTTACGGCGCTGTTTACGGATGCCGGGCAATTCTTCCTCATTTGAAAAAAAGAAAACAAGGTCGGATTATTAATATTGCTTCTACGGCCGGTTTTGCGAGCGAATCTCCTTTGAGCGCGGTCTATTCTGCCACCAAAGGAGCCTTGATAGATTTTACCAGGCAGATGGCTTTGGATTTAGCGCCTTATAGAATTAATGTTAATGCCATTGCTCCGGGAAAAACCGAAACCAAAATGCTTGAATCTCGTTTAGAAGCCAATAAAGGAAAAAAGCAAAAAATGTTAGCTGAAATTCCTTTGGCTAAATTCGGCTTGCCAAAGGACACTGCTTTTGCCTGTCTTTATCTGGTATCTGATGAAGCAAACCATATTACCGGCCATACTTTGGTAGTTGACGGAGGCTGGTTAATAAAATATTTTTTATGATTAAAATCGCTTTTTTTGAAATAAAATCTCTGGAAAAAAAATACCTTCAAGCAAAGATAGAAGAAATTTGCCAGAAATTATCTAAAAAAATTGATTTGAAGTTTTTTGCAAAACCCATTACTTTGAAAACAGCAAGTCAAATCCAGGGGACAAAAATCCTGGCTGGTTTTATCTATTCTAAAATTGACAAGGAAATTCTAAAGAGACTGCCAAAGCTTGAGTTTATAACCACAATGTCTACTGGATTTGACCATATTGATTTGGAGGCTTGCGTCAAACAAAAAATAAGGGTTTCTAATGTGCCAACATACGGGGATAATACTGTTGCCGAGCATACTTTTGCTTTAATCTTGGCTTTGGCTAGAAATCTGCCCCTGGCAATAGAAAAAATAAGAAGAGCGGATTTTACTCTTGAAAATCTAAAAGGATTTGACTTGGAAGGAAAAACAATCGGCATTATTGGAATGGGCCGAATTGGTTCTCGGGTAGTTAGAATCGCCAATGGCTTTGGAATGAAAGTTTTAGTTTATGACATCAGAAAAGATTTTAAGACGATTAGAAAATTAAAATTAAAACTGAAATATGTTAACTTGGATTATCTTCTTGGCCATTCCGATATTATCAGTCTTCATACGGTACTCAATCCTAAAACTCATCATTTAATTAATGAAAATAATATTAGAAAAATTAAAAAAGGAGCGCTATTAATTAATACTGCCAGAGGAGGGTTAATAAAGACCGAGGCTTTAGTTTTAGCGCTAAAAAAAGAAATCTTGGCAGGGGTTGGATTAGATGTTTTGGAAGAAGAAGCTTTTCTTAAAGAAGAAAAAGAACTTTTAACTAAGCAATTTCAGCAAAAATATAACTTAAAAACAATTCTTCAAAATCATTTTTTGCGCGAACATCCAAAGGTTATTATTACTCCTCATATTGCTTTTTATTCCGAGGAAGCTCTGAAAAGGATTTTAGATACAACGATTGCTAATATTTCAAGTTTTCTTGAAGGAAGACACATTAATTCTGTCTATTGACTCGCTGTATAAGGGGTCAAACCCCGACATCCCATATAATTTTTATGATAGACAACAAGACATACGATTTAATCATAATTGGTGGGGGCCCAGCGGGTATTACTGCGGGAATTTACGGGGCAAGACAAAGATTAAATACCTTGGTAATTACTAAAAGCTTTGGCGGACAGGTCGCCAGGAAAGCGGTTGCTATTGAGAATTATCCTGGTTTTGAGAAAATTTCCGGAATGGAGCTGATAAAAAGATTTGAAAAGCACTTGAGGCGCGTGATAGCGCGCAGTGATGGCCATAAAATTGACATAGAAAGAGACGAGGTAGTAAAATTAAAAAAACTTAAACAAGGATTTTTAGTTTTGACCAAAAGCAGGCAAAAATTTCAGGCAAAAGCAGTAATTATCGCTTCCGGAGCTGACCCTAAACCATTGGAAGTTCCCGGAGAAAAAAAATTCATAGGCAGGGGAGTTTCTTATTGTGTTCAGTGCGATGGGCCCTTATTTTCAAATAAAACCGTGGCTGTACTTGGCAGTGGAAATGCCGGTTTTGAGACAGCTATTTCTTTGAGTAAATTGGTTAAAAAAATTTATATTTTAGAATATGCTTCAGAAGTTATTGCTGATAAGGAAAATCAAGAAAGAGTAAAAAAAATCAACAAAGTTGAAATAATAGCAAATGCTGTTCTAAAACAAATTAAAGGCAATCAATTTGTCAATTCAATAATTTATCAGGATAGAAAAACTAAAAAAAACATAACCCTTTATGTTGAAGGGGTTTTTGTTGAAATCGGCTCTATTCCTGCGACCAATTTTATAAGGGATTTAGTGGGTCTTAATAAAAAGGGCGAGATTAAAATTAATTCAAAAACTTGTATGACTAAAACTGCTGGCATTTTCGCTGCTGGCGATGTAAGCGAGATAAAAGATAAACAAATTATTATTGCCGCTGGCCAAGGCGCCAAAGCCGCTTTAAGCGCTTATGAATATCTGGAAAAATTCCAAAATTAAAGAGATAAAAGCAAGAGAGATTTTGGATTCTAGGGGGAATCCAACTGTTGAAGTGGAATTACTTACTAATCTGGGTAATTTTTTAGCTTCAGCGCCATCTGGCGCTTCAGTTGGTAAATATGAGGCAAAAGAATTACGAGATGGGGGAGAGAGATACAAGGGCAAGGGAGCTTTGAAAGCGATTAAAAATATTGAAGAAATAATTGCTCCAAAATTAATAGGCGTAGAAATTAACAATCAAAAAGAGATTGATGAGATTTTAATTTCTTTAGATGGCACAAAAGATAAATCTAATTTAGGCGCGAATGCTATTTTGCCTGTCTCAATGGCTGTTTGTAGAGCTGGCGCTGCTGTCCAAAATTTATCTTTGCACAGATATATTGAAAAATCCATAGGTGAAACTTATGGAAATTATGGGAAAATGCCAAGGCCGTGTTTTAATATTATTAACGGCGGAGCGCATGCTGGTAATGATTTGGATTTTCAGGAATTTATGATTATGCCGCAGCTTGAGACTTTTTCATTGAACTTGCAAGCTGGTTCAGAGATTTATCATACCTTAAAAGAAATTTTGAAAAGAGATTTTGGAAAAACAGCTATTAATGTGGGTGATGAAGGCGGGTTTGCGCCTAATTTATCAACAACCGAGCAGGCATTGGATTTAATAATGAAAGCAGTAGAAAGGGCTGGTTATGAAAACAACGCAAAGATTGCTCTTGATGTAGCGGCATCTGAGTTTTACGAAAACAAAAAATATGGCGTTAAAACTCGCGATGAGATGATTGATTATTATTTAGAATTAATAACTAAATATCCAATAATTTCAATTGAAGATCCTTTTAATGAAGATGATTTTAAGGGATTTAGTATTTTAATGGATAGATGCGGGGACAAAATTAATATTATTGGCGATGATTTGCTGGTAACTAATATTGAAAGAATAAAGCAGGCGCAAGAAAAAAGGGCTTGCAATGGGTTATTGTTAAAAATTAATCAAATAGGCGTGATAACAGAAGCAATTGAAGCGGCTAAGATAGCTAAATTGTATAATTGGAAAATAATGGTTTCTCACCGTTCTGGCGAAACTAATGATGATTTTATCGCTGATTTAGCGGTAGGCATTAACGCTGAATATATTAAAGCCGGGCCGCCGGCTCGCGGTGAAAGAGTGGCAAAATATAATCGGCTATTGAAAATTGAGGAAGAAATTCATCCTATTAAATAGGCTTTGCCTAATTTTGCAAAGCAAAATTATTTAACAGAGCAAAAAAACTATGGCAAAATTAATTTTATTAAGACATCTTCAATCTCAGTGGAATCTGGAAAATAGATTTACCGGTTGGACAGATATTCCTTTAAGCAAGCAGGGAATTGAAAGCGCCAAAGAAGTTGCCGGGAAACTTGCCGGCTTTGAGATTGATAAAGTTTATACTTCGCCGCTAATTAGAAACAAAGAAACCGTTTCTTTAATTTTAGAAAATCTTGGCAAGGAACATTTGCCGATTGTTATTGATAAAGCGTTGGACGAGAGAAATTATGGGAAATTACAGGGGCTGAATAAAGACCAAGTCAAAGCAAAATATGGCGAAGAGCAAGTTAGATTGTGGAGAAGAAGCTGGGAAGAAGCGCCGCCAAAAGGGGAAAGCTTGAAAGATGTTTTCAATAGAGCCGTCCCTTTTTATAAAAAACACATTGAAAAAGACTTAAAGCAGGGACTAAATGTTTTAGTGGTTGCCAGCCATAATTCTTTAAGGGCAATAATAAAACATATTGAAAAAATATCAAACCAAGAAATAATTAATTTGGAAATTACGACAGGCGAGCTTAGAAAATATGATTTTGCAAAAATTTAATTTTTATAATTTTGAAATTTCTAAATTCTAAGGGAATTTAAAAGATTTATGTCATTTAAGTCACCTGAAAATCCATTTGAAAATAAAGACTTCGAAATATCAGAACCAATAATAGAATCAAAACATGGAAAAGAATCAAGGATAAGTCCATTAGAATTAAAATTGAACGAAATAGAAACAATAAAAACCATAGTTAAAAAATATGGACTTAAAAATGGATTTATTGAAAAAAATATTGAAGAAAGAAAGACGCCAAAAGATCTAAAAAAAATAAGCGACCGCTTGGAAAACTTAAAAGCTCGTTTTTCCAATAAAGAGATTAAAAAGATAGTTGAAAAATACCCAAAGACTTTGAAGTATAGACCAGAGACATTTAATAATTATCTTGAGAGATTAGAAAAAAACTTAAAAGACAAGTATAATTTTTCCGAAGAGGAGTTCAAATGTTTAGTTATAAGCGAACCAAGAATTATAAGCTATAGTTCTAAACTAATTAATGACCGTTTGGAAAACCTAAAAAACTATTTAGTCGAAGAAGAAATTGGGAATATAGTTAAAAAGTGGCCAGTTATACTTAAATACAAAAGCGAGAGAATTGGAAAATCAATTGAGTGGATGCGTCAATATGCTCCCAAAATTAATTTAGTTGACTCATATAAAAATTTAATATTTAGCGTGGAAATTTTAGAAAAACGGCGATTAGCCCTTGAATTATTAAAATATTCATATAAAGAATATCCCTATCCTTTATTTCTTGGAGAAGATAAATGGCGAAAATTTGTAGATCAAGAAATGGAGGTAATTATGAAAAAGCAAAGCAAATATTAGGCATGAAAATGAATAGAGCCAAAAAAAGAATTTACCTGGATTATGCTGCTACTACCCCTGTTGATCCACAAGTAAATAAAGCGATACTGCCTTATTTTGAAGAGAAATTCGGCAACACAATGTCTCTCCATAGCTTTGGCCAGGAAGCTAAGCAAGCCTTAGAAGAAAGCAGGGGAGTAATAGCTGATTTAATAGGAGCTAAGCCGAATGAAATAATTTTTACCAGCTCCGCTACAGAAAGCAATAATTTAGCTTTGAAAGGAATTGCTCTGGGCAATAAAAAAATAGGCAATCATATCATTATTTCTCAAATTGAACATCCTTGTATTATAGAGTCGGCTAAGTGGCTGGAAGGGCAAGGATTTAGAATAACCCGGTTGTCGGTTGATAGATATGGCTTGGTTAATCCAAAAGATGTTAAAAAAGCGATAAGGAAAAATACTATTTTAGTTTCAATAATTCACGCTTCAAACGAAATCGGGACTATTCAGCCGATTGCGGAAATTGGCAGGATTTGCAAAGAAAAAAGAGTTTGCGTTCATACTGACGCTGTTCAAAGTTTTGGAAAAATTCCTATTGATGTCCAGAAAATGAACATTGATTTATTGTCAGCTTCTGCCCATAAAATGTATGGGCCAAAAGGAGTTGCTTGTTTGTTTATCAGAGAGGGGACAAGAATTGAGCCGATTTTACACGGCGGCGGCCAGGAATTTGGATTAAGGTCTTCTACTGTAAACATTCCGGCTATTGTTGGTTTTGCCAAAGCAGTGAAGATTTGTAAAAGAGAAATGGAGAAAGAGAACATAAAGCAGGCAAAATTAAGAGATAAGCTGATAAAAGGAGTTCTTGGAAAAATAATTGGCAGCCGGCTTAACGGCCATCCAAAAAAAAGATTGCCAAATAACGCTAATTTTTGGTTTGAGTTTGTTGAGGGGGAGTCAATAGTTATTCAACTTGATTTGCTGGGAGTGGCCGCTTCAACCGGCTCTGCCTGTTCTTCAATAAAATTAGAGCCGAGTCATGTTCTTTTGGCAATTGGCATAAAACCGGAACAAGCTCATGGTTCTTTGCGGCTTACTTTGGGAAGGTGGACAACTGAAAAAGAGATTGATTACCTTTTAAAAGTTTTACCAAAAGTAATAAAAAGATTAAGAAAAATAGCCGGCAGTTATGAATAAAAGGCCTTATTATTCAAAAAAAGTAATTAAGCATTTTACTAATCCGAAGAATTTCGGCGAAATAAAAAATCCTGACGGAATCGGCAGGGTTGGCAACCCGGCTTGTGGCGATGTTTTAACTTTGTATATTAAAGTAGATAAAAGCGCTGGAAAAGAAATTATTAAAAATATAAAATTTCAAACATTGGGGTGCGCCGCGGCTATTGCCACATCTGACATTATTTGTGATTTAGTTAAGGGCAAGACATTAGAACGAGCGCTTAAGATTAAACATAAAGATATTGTTGCCGGATTGGATTATTTGCCGCCAATAAAAATTCATTGTTCGCTTTTAGCTGAACAGGGATTAAAAGCAGCGATTAAAGATTATGAAACAAGAAAAAGTAAAAAACAAGAAAGTAGTTGTGGCAATGTCGGGCGGTGTGGATTCAAGTGTGGCGGCTGTTTTACTAAAACAACAGGGTTATAATTTAATCGGAGTTTTTATGAAGTTTTGGTCAGAGCCGCGAACCGGCTCTTCCCAGCTGATTCACGCGGATAGAAGCGTAGATACTCGCAGATTTGAGAACCGATGTTGTAGTTCAGAAGCTGAAGCAAGGGCGCGAAAAGTAGCAAAAATTCTCGGTATTCCTTTTTATGTTTTTAATTTTGAAAGAGAATTTAAAAAAAGAATTGTTGATTATTTTTTAAGGGAATACAAAAGAGGGAAGACGCCGAATCCTTGCGTGGTTTGCAATAAAGAGATTAAGTTTGGGTTATTGCTGGAAAAAGTTTTGGCTCTAGATGCTGATTATATTGCTACCGGACACTATGCCCGGCTTCGCCGGGAAATCCGAAATCCGAAATCCGAAATCCGAAACTATAAGTATGAATTATTTAGGGGGAAAGATAAGGTAAAAGACCAGTCGTATTTTCTTTGGCAATTAAATCAAAAACAACTAAAACATATTTTGTTTCCGATCGGAGATTATACTAAAGATAAAGTTAGGGCGTTAGCAAAAAAGTTTAATCTGCCTGTTCTTGACATTCCCGAATCCCAGGAAATTTGTTTTATTGGAACCACTCTAAATGATTTTTTAGCTCTTTATATTAAATCAAAGATAGGGCAGATTTTAACTACTGAAGGCAAGAAAATTGGCCAACATCAAGGCTTGCCATTTTATACTATTGGCCAAAGAAAGGGGATTGAATTGTCCGGAGGACCTTTTTATGTGGCAGCCAAAGATTTGAAAAAAAATACTTTAATAGTTACTCCATTTAGTAGAGATAAAGCGCTTTATAATAAAAATTTAATTGCCAGAAATGTTAATTGGCTTTCAGCCAAGGAACCTAAATTACCCTTAAAGATAAAAGCCCAAATCAGATACGGGCATAAGTCAGTTCCCGCCATAATCACTAAAAACCCCGAAGGAAAGCTTTCGGCTTCCTACGGGACAGGCCTAAAAACTAAAACCTATACCCTAAAATTCAGCAGACCCCAGAGAGCAATTACCCCTGGCCAATCAGTAGTTTTTTATCAGAAAAAGGAGCTTTTAGGCGGAGGAATAATCTGCTAAAATAAAAAAATAAGTTTGTTAGACATTCAATGTTTAACATGCCGCGTATAATGTACAGCAAAAAGTTGATATTATGTATTCAATTCGCATAGAAACGAGTTAAATGAAATTGCCCCCTTAAAAAAGGACTGGAAAATCTTAATTTTGAAACTAAATCTAGGCTTTCCAAAACTAAACGGTCTCTAAAAAGAGAGGATGTATTAAATTATGAATAACGTAAAAAAATTTGTCCCAATGCTTGTAGCGGTTATAATTTTTTCAGTAGCAGCTAGACTTCTTATACGATTTGTAGAAAATACCTTCAATTTAGATATAGACCCATTAGTAAGAATCCTTATAATAGGTTTATCAGTGGTTATCGCGATTTCCATTGTGAATGTAAAACTTGCGAAAAAAACCAAAGAGGGTGCGAAAAACGGCATAAAAATATCTCGCTTCTCTTTGATTCCCGGCCTGATTCCCGGCATAGGAATGCTGATTGTAGCAGCAGTGCCAACCCTATGGATTCTAAACTTAGGCGCTGAATGGTCAGTAGTAAGGCTGGGAACTTTCGCTTGGGCTGCTTCGGTGGCTTTAAAAATAGCGTGGGCAGTTCTTGCTCATAAACCAATCCTTAATTTCCTAAAAACCAAGCTACCTACTAAGTTATCAGGTCCTATTTCTTGGAGCTATATTGGGCTTTTAACGGGAATTTTTGAGTGTGGAATTGCTTTGGTATTTGTCCTGAAATTCAATATATTATATCAAGCAACATGGATAGATATTTTGGCTTTTGGTATTGGGTTTGGAGCATTTGAAGCGTTCGCCGTTGGGGTAGTGTCATTAAGTCAGATTGGCCAGTATCTACTTCGTCCGGAATCTATTCCTGAAAAATATAGGAAAGAGAAAGAGGAAGAGGAGAGTACCCTCAATAACCTTTCGATGTTACTTGTAGGACCCGTAGAAAGAGTGTCGACACTACTGATTCATGTTTTTAGCAATGTGCTTATTATTTTAGCGGTTCAGCAAAACATTTATCTCCTGTTTTGGCTCTCATTCGGGTTTAAGACCCTTGTTGATGGAATCGCTGGTTGGCTGACTTTAGAGAAGGATGCTGAAAACGTTACTAAGGCTTCTCAAGCTTGGGCTCATCAAGCCATTTTTATAGTCTTGGGTCTTATCAGTGTAGCAGGGATTGTGCTTTTGCAGAAGATATGGTACTCATAAACTCAAGGAAACGGGCTTCGGGCAACTTCACATAACAGCGGATAAAAGGGAAATCAAAGATTTCCCCAAACCCAGCCCTCTAATCAAATTTTATAGGGCTAACGAGATTGTTTTTGTATATGTTCGCTAACATTTGATAAAATGTTTATAGAAAGCGTAGAGGGCTGGGCTTCGTTTATCCACAAACCGTTAGGCGAAATGCTCACTATGGGACGTAAAAAATATGTCAGCTTTTGAAATCTTAATTAACAACTGGGAATTGGTAGTAGCTCTTACATTTGCATTTTTGGTTGGAGCTATTGCTGGGCTAATGTTTTTGGCTATTAATAAAGATAAAGCGCTGAAATTTGGTGTAAAGGTTGATCAACTCAGGAAGCCGGTCGGAAAGACCCTCTTTAAAATCTTGAGAAAACCCCAAGGTGTTTTTAAGGCTATTCTATTTATTTTCGCTGTAAACTTAATAGGTGGTGCCGGTATGTACGCTACCTTAGGAGGAGTCTTGATCGTTCCCCTGCTTCTCTGGTTGGCTTTGGTAGGGCTTCTTGTAGTTTTAGTTGTGGTAAAAGAGCCACAAAGACTGCCTGTTGCTATTCGAGTAGTTCCCTTTGAAATAGGCGCATTCATAGTTGCGGGCGTTGGAGGAATGAACATAGGGATAAATTTATTTTTTGGTGGAGATGTGGGATTGGCAATAAGGGAGTGGATAACCCTGTTTTACACTTTGGTTATTCCTCTACAGTTCATCGGAGCATTGTTTGAAGGGATTATGGCTCATCGGGTCTACATAGTGCAGCAAAAACCATTACCAGAATGGTTATCAGAAGATTAACAAAATGAGTGCCCCTTCGTTCACACTCTCACTCGCTTACGCTCGTTCGGGGCTATCGCCCTCGTCTAACAGCGAATACCCGGCTACGCTTCGCTCCGCCCAAATTGCTCCCTTTAGTCGCAACTTCGGGTATTCGCGGAACGTTATGCGCAATGGCGAGAAGATTATGAAAAACTATGGAAAAATATATAAGATTACAAATACTCTAAATGGAAAAATCTATATAGGTCAGACTATACAGATTTTGAAGAACAGAAAAAAAGATCATAGAAATTGTAGGGAAAGACTGCAAAACCTCGCACTGTATAGAGCTTTTAAGAAATATGGATTTGAAAATTTTGAATGGACGAAAATATACTATGCTAAAGATAAAAATGACTTAGATGAAATGGAAAAATATTACATACAATTTTATAAAACAATGAGTCCGAGATATGGATATAATATGACATTTGGTGGTGAAGGTGGTCAACATCCAGAAGAAATTAAAAAGAAAATATCAAGTAGTCTGAAGGGAAGAGTAAAGCCAGAAGAAACTAAAAAGAAATTATCACTATCATTGAAAGGCAAATATATTAAAGAGAAAAGTTTTTGGTGGGGACGTAAGCATACTGAGGAAACAAGAAAAAAAATTGGAGATGCACAAAGAGGTCAAAAGAATCATAATTATGGTAAAAAGGCCACAGAAGAAACAAGAAAAAAAATGAGTGAGTCCCACAGAGGGGAATTGAGTTGGAATCATAAAAGAGTTAGAAATGTTGATACCGGTATTGTTTATGTTTCTGCAATAGAAGCAAGTGAAAAAACTGGAATAGATAATTCATCAATTGGAAAATGCTGTAAAGGAAAGAGGAGTTATGCTGGTGGGTTTAGATGGGAATATATCGATTAGCACTACTAAAATACTCGCCAC
>JAHXGL010000019.1 GCA_019923655.1 Candidatus Nealsoniibacteriota bacterium | reverse complement strand
GAATGCTTTTAATTTCTTCAAAAAACTTCTTTAATATTATTCTAATTCATTTAATCGTTACCAATCTCGAGCCCCATCATCATGCCAGTTCTCCCCTACTAATTGTTTAATTTCTCCTCTTGCAGTAAGTTTTGTTTTAAATTCTTTGGCTAAAAAAGGTAAGAAATCTTCAAAAACATTTTTTAAATTTATACGAGGATCATTGTTATAAATTCTGAAAGCATTTAATTCTCCTTGTTCATTTATTCCAATTAGAACTCGACCTAAAACTTCTCCTTTTTCATTTTTAGCCCAGATTACTTTTTTATTAATATCTACTGCATTGCAAACAGCGCTTTGTTCGCTTCCTCCTTTTATTCTTAAACAAGAACCAATTACTTTTTGTCCCATTTGAAGTGTTTTTAAGGGATCTTCTTCTGTTTCTAAGATAATCTTTGAAGGAAGCTTACTTTGTTCTGTTCCTTCAAGAGAATGAATAGCGCTAATATGGGTTTTAATGTCTTGGCTAAGATGAACAGGAATTCTTTCTTTATTTTCTGAAAGAATTCTTTCAATTTTTTCAATTTTTGTTTCTTTAGGAATTTCAATACCTGCTTCTTGTAAATGTTCAATTATTTCTGTTATTTCTCGGTTCCTACTCTCTACTAAAGAACTTTCATAATCTTTACTTTTTACAGTAGTATATTCTTTTGAAAAATGGGTTAACCAAGCAGTAGTGTTTATTTTATTTTCCATTAAAGATATCCAATCTCTATTTTTTTTCCAATCAAGAGGTTTTTTCCCTTGAATAAAAAGTTGTTCTAAGATTTCTTTGTTTGTTTGTTCTTCTTTATCTTCTAAAGCTTTATGAAGCCTAGTGGCAAAGACAATATCTTCTGTTATATCTCCTGGTATCCATTTTTTGGTTGATAGTTTTTCAAAATAATTTATGAGATTTTTTTTAGGAGAACTTAGAATTGCTTCTCTAATTAAATGATCTTTTTTATCTTGAATCTCTCTTTGAAGTTGTCTTTCCTTTTTCTGAGGAGTTCTAATTTCTTCTCCCCTATCTTGTATCTCTTTTATTTGTTTACAAATTTTAAGCTTATATTTATCAGGATTACTTAAAACTGATTCTAAAGTGATATCTTTGAATCTTTCTTCCTTAATTTCTTTAATCTCTTTGGTAGTATTTTCAAAATCTAAAAATTCACCATACTCTGATAACTTTACCCAATCTTTAAGTGAAAGAAGCTGAATATCTTCTTTAATGCTTTCAAATTGAGGAAGAAAGTCATTTAAATCTTTAAGAGAATTTTTTTCTACTTTTCTTAATTTTTTAAGACCAGAAAAGATTTCTTCTCTTTTAGAATTATCTTTTATTAAAAAGTAAAAGTTATAATTTTCATAATTTCTTGTCTCTTCTGATATATCTTTTAATAGATTCTTGTTTCTTTCATATCTTTGTTTAAGGATTTTTTCACCTTCTTCCAATGTTTCACCTTCCCAGTCAAAAAAATGTAGATAATTAAAGATATTTTCTTCATTATTTCGGCTTTTTTTAAGTTCTTTTTGGAAAAAGTCTTGTATTTGTTTTTTCTTATCTTGAACTTTTCCTTTCATTAAAATTACTGAAGGATAAACATAACCTTCTGTTTTTCCTAAAACTACTACTCCTCTAGAATATTTTCCTATTTGTTTTGCTTTTATCTCTTCAAGACAGGAACAGTTTTCAGCCCCCCGAAATGCATGTTCTCCTGCTTTAACTTCTCCTACTTCACAGTTTTTAGCCCCCCAAAATGCAGATTTTCTTGCTTCAGCTTTTCCTGCTTTACAGTTTTTAGCCCCCCAAAATGCATCTTCTCCTGCTTTAGCTTTTCCTACTTCACAGTTTTTAGCCCACTGAAATGCATGTTCTCCTGCTTCAACTTCTCCTACTTCACAGTTTTTAGCCCACTGAAATGCATCTTTTGTTGTTTTTATTTCTACATTTTCTTTTGTTTTAATTCCTTGAGCTTCTTCAAAAATATCTTTTTTCTCATTTATTGATTCAGTTATTATTAACTCTTTTAATCCTTTTTGAGTAGAATCTATTTTTCTTTCTTGAGAAGGCTCTATTTCTATTCTTTTGTTAATATTTTCTGGATTGAACATGTTTTTATTTTACAATAAGCCTTTTATAAAAATCAGGCAAGAAGACCATTGAATTCATTTAGTGATAGTTCGCTAAG
>JAHXGL010000018.1 GCA_019923655.1 Candidatus Nealsoniibacteriota bacterium | reverse complement strand
GTTCAACGCAGTGATGGCCCACAAAGCCACAACCGCCTGTAATAAGTATTCTTTTCATATTATTTTTGCCTTAAATATTTTTTAAGTTCTTTGGAAAACTCCGGCCGTTGAAGAGAAAATTCCAGCACTGTTTTTAGATATTCTAATTTATTGCCAGTGTCATAGTATTTGCCGTTTTTTATTTCACAGCCATAAACCGGAAATCCGGTTTTAATCAATTCATTAATGGCATCCACTAACCAAATTTCTTTGTCTTTGCCCGGTTTTAATTTTTTGATAATGTCAAAAATTTCCGGGGGCAGGATATAAGCCCCGTGAGCGGCTAAGTTTGACGGCGCTTGGGACGGCAAGGGTTTTTCAACAATTCTTTTGATTTTGAAAACATTTTCTTGGACCGGTTCAATATCGGCAATGCCGTAGCGGGAAACCTGGTCTTTTGTTTCAATCCGGACAGCTGAAATTATCGCGCCCTTGTATTTTTCATAAGTTTCAAGCATCTGGGTTAATCTGGGCGGTTGAGCCATGATAAACTCGTCTCCCCACAAAACAGCAAAAGGTTCATTGTCAATAACGGCTTTAGCGGTCAGGACAGGAATAGCGTTGCCGTAACATTTTCCTTTTTGCCTGATATAAATAAAATTGGCTAATTGGGCGATTTTTCTAATTTGGGCTAATTCTTTTTTCTTGCCCTTGTTTCGCAAATGCCTTTCAAGTTCAGATGAATTATCAAAATGGTCTTCAATCGCTCTTTTCTGCCAGCCGGTGACGATGACGATGTCCTTGATGCCGGCCGCGACCGTTTCTTCCACCACATATTGAATAATCGGCTTGTCAACAATCGGCAGCATTTCTTTGGGCATTGCTTTGGTGGCAGGCAAAAATCTTGTGCCCCAGCCAGCTGCCGGAATAATTGCTTTTTTTACTTTTTTAGCCATTTTTTAATTTCCTCTTGTAATTTTACAGGGGTGGGGTCAATGCCATAATATAATGCCAGATAATAAGACTTCCAATCTGCCAGAAGTGTAAGAAAATTATCTCTATTTACATCAAAGCGAACACTGGAAGGAGCATTTGTTAAATCAAGCTGCCAGTCCTTGGGATACTTTATCTCATATCCATACTTCTCATTTCTGTAAGTTTTCCAATCAGCGGTCACGAGATGTTTCTGGCAATTTTCACATTTTTCTAAACACAATATCCTTATCAATTTTTTGAATTTTGATTATGTGGTATGGCTGAGTCAGTGCCATAGTTGCTATGGCGCCCGGTTCAGGATGCGTCTCTTTGATAAGGACCACAACATAATCTTTATGTTCAAAAACATTTACAATCTCAATTCGATGTCCGCCTTTCCTTTTTTCTCCCATATACACAGCAATGATTGTGTAGCGGGTAAAATCAATCTCAGGAGCTGTGGGCGGCGGAAAAAGAATAGCATAAGTTTTATTCCATAAACTTCTCCAATCATCATTGTTAACAATTACATAATTCTTTCTCGCAGTATGCCCGCTTGTGTGCCTTAAGGATATTGTTTGAAACTCTATTTCTGTTTCTGGCAAAGGAGTGGGCAAGTAGTCTCTCTGAAAGAAAGGGAGCCTTAAATCTAAGGGCAGAAAATCTCCAATAGTTAAAAGTCCCAATTCAGGCGGCAAGATACCCTCAAAAATAACCTTTCCGTCAAGAAATTCAATTCTATCAATTCTTAAATTTTCTATGTTTTTCAAATTTTTATTAATCATTCTTTCTGCTTCTCTGCTAAATTGCTCTCCAAAAAATAGCACTGGAACATTTCCAACAAAAACTCTGTCAAATTCAAGATCAATGCTTGTTTTGTCTTTTCTATAGGCCCTGCCAAAGACAGTAATATCAACTTCAACCGGATCAAAAATGCGGGCTGAACTAATATATCTTCCTTTTTCAAATTTAATCTGAAAATTTTCAATTGGACACCTAAAAAAACATGTTTCATCAATCCATGCGTTAATCCAAGAAGTTAATTCAACATCAGTAATTTCAATAGTTCTTGGGCCGGGCGGAACACTAGGCGGAACACCAGGTGGAACATCAGGCGGAACATCATTCGGAAAACCAGGCGGATCAGGCCTTACTAATCGGCCAAGAAAGGTAAATCCTATCTTTTGGCTAAGCCTTTCTGCTGCTTCAGGATTGGCTTGAATTCCTAAATCAGATATTTTCTCTCTGTAAAAAATATCTGAAAATACCGGGATTTTCACAATCCCTGTTGCTGAAACTAAAGCTGCTCCGCTTAAAACAACAAAGGTAATAATTAAAATTATAATCAATATTATCTTCTTCATAAAAACTCAAAACTCAAGTTCAATAAAGTTAATTGCTGTCATCTATTATTTAATTTTACCAAATTTAGGAATAAAAACAACCCCCTCTTTTCGCGCTTGCGCAAAAGAGGGGGGTTCTCCAC
>JAHXGL010000017.1 GCA_019923655.1 Candidatus Nealsoniibacteriota bacterium | reverse complement strand
ACCTTATTAAAATCCGCGAAAAACGTAGAAGCAATAAAAACAACGATTAGCCAGAATAAAAAAGTGGCTATTTATTTGTATAGGCAAGCGAGCAAAATATGAAAAAAGAAATAAATCCCGAGATGGGTTATAATCATTTTGAGGAAATTCCCGAAGAAAAACCTGAAGAAAAATTGGAAAAAGATTTACCTGACGAAAGATTGGCTCGTCTATGTTTTGGCGCGCATCCGGACTACATAAAACATTCTATAAAACATTCTCAAGAACTTAGAGAAAAGCTTAACCCATCCGTTCAAGAAATAGAAAAAGCAATTTTAGGAGAAAAAGCGCCTGTTTCGGAATTTTACAATAAGCTTCATCAAGAAGTATTTCTAATTCCACGCGATCGCTATCTTAATGTTGTGAATGAAGATGGCAATTCTATAGAGCTTGAAACAAAAAAACTTCCTTTTAGTTCATATGATTTTTATATTGATTTTGAGAAAGAAGGCATATTTCAAGAGCTTTATTATTCAAAGGCCTTTTTTCGATTGGCAAAAATTAAACAATTAGGATATTTAATATCGCCCTTATCAAAAGAAGAGACTGAAAAATTATTCCCTTTTTATCTGCATAGTTATCCGTGGTTCCGTCATACTCGACAGGACCACTCTATATTAACCGCAGCGCTTATGAAAGTTGTTTTGGCTCGAAATGGTTTTTCAGAGGAAGAAAGCATTGCCCCGGTCTTAACCGCTGCCTATCATGATATTGCTATGCCGGCTGGCGGCGATTTTACTAAAAGAATTGACCCTAAAAACCTGGAAGAAGAAAAGAATTTTACCTGGGTTATGGAGCGAAACGGTTTAGCTGAAAAATGGAACAAGAAATTTGGCTTTGATATTTCATTGGCAAATGAATGGGTGCAGGACAAGCATTTAATTGGAAAACTTTTAGATGTTCTTGATAAAATTAGCTATACTGCTCTTGATTGTTGGCATATTGGACAATTGAGTCGGCACGAAGAAAGCAAAATCGTTTCTCTTTGTGTTCAACACCCGCTTATTATGGACGTTTGGCAAGATATTAAATTTACGCCTGATAAAACCAATTTTGGTTTTTCCAATCCTGACCGGCTTTTCCAGTTTTTATTACTAAGGGCTTATGCGCATAAAGAGCTTTTTCTTAATCCTGATTCTCTAACCGTCGAGTATTTTTTTAAACAAAAAGTTCAATTATTATATGAAAAAGGACTTATTACCAAAGAACAGCTTTTAGCTAATGATGATGAATGGCTGTTGTTAATATTGAATAAGTATTATCCCGAAGAGGTTAAAGGGGATGTTGATACCGGGTCATTTTATTGGAAACGGTTTTCTACGCCAGAAGAACAAAAGGAATTTGCTAATCAAAAAGGAGACCGAGTGATTGATTTAGTGTATGAGTCTGGTTTTAATCCTGGGTTAAATTTGCCAATAATATCTCAAGACAGAAAAACAATAACGCCAATAGAGGAAGTTATTGGTAAAAAAGAGATAGATGAATTAAAAGAAATTTCAAAATCAACTGGGGGTTATTATGTCTATTTTGCTCAAAAAATCGTTTGAAACAGAGGTTATAAAAAAAGAGATAGGAAAGAAAAAAACAAAAAGACTATGAATAAATTTTTACCTATATTGATAATTTTAGTTTTTATTTCAGTTTCAATTGGAAGTTATTTAATATTTTTTAGAAACATAGAAGAAGCTGTAGAAGAAAAGATAGTCCCAGTTATAAAGATGACCGCTATAATACAGACAAATTTTGGTGATATTAAGATAGAATTGTTTGCAGATGATGCTCCGAAGACAGTTGAGAATTTTATTAAACTTGCAAAGGAGGGTTTTTATGACGGCATAAGATTTCATCGCGTAATTCAAAGATTTATGATTCAAGCCGGCTGTCCTTTTAGCAGAGATATTGCCCTAAAAGATAGATGGGGGACCGGGGGGCCTGGATGGATTTTTGAGGACGAGATTCACGAAGATAACCATAATGTTGTTGGCACGATTTCTATGGCTAATGCCGGGCCAAATACTAATGGCAGCCAGTTTTTTATTAATTTAGCCGACAATAACTTTCTTGATAATAGGCACACTGTCTTTGGCAGAGTTATTGAGGGAATGGAAGTAGTTAACGCTATTGGCAAGGTTGAAACCGGGCCAGGAGATCGTCCAGTTGAAGATGTAATCATTGAAAGTATAAAGGTCGACAAAAAATAATTAAAGTAATTAAAAAAATATGAAACTTCAAGTTATTCAATCAATAAAACAAGGGTTAGAAATAATTATAAAGAATCCAGTTATTTTAGCGCCAATAGTTATTAATGCTGTTTTGACTTGTATATTCATTTACTTTTTTGTTTATACTCCTAAATTGGATTATTTTTCGGGAGTAGCTCCTGTATTGCCAGAACATTTTGCATTAGCATTATAT
>JAHXGL010000016.1 GCA_019923655.1 Candidatus Nealsoniibacteriota bacterium | reverse complement strand
GAAGCGCAGAAGAAAAAATAAAACTTTCTAATTCAATTTATGGAATTTATAATTATTATAGTAATTGTTATTGCGTCCTGGATTATCTTGGGATTTGCGTATCAAGACATTGTTAAAAGGCAGGCATTTCAACATGCCCGGAAATTGACAAAAGAAAAAGGAATTCTAAATGCCGGATCAGGGTCTTCTCGCTCTCTAACCGCTAAACGTATAGCTTCTTCGCCCCTAGTTCGGGTCAACATAGATATTAGCTGCAAAGAAACTCCACATTGTTTACAAGGGGATTTAAATAAAAAGCTGCCTTTCCCGGATAAGTCTTTTGATGTATATTATATATCCCATGTTCTTGAGCACTTAAACAACCCAGAGACAGCTATGCGAGAAGCGCAAAGAGTGGCTGATTGGGTTATTGTTGTTTTGCCTCCAAAATGGGCAATAACTAATTGGCTTGACCCTGACCATAAACGTATTTATTCAAAAAGAGACATAAAAATTCTTGAGAAAAAATATCCCGGAATAAAGGTGTTTTCATAGAATTATGAAAAAAGCTACTTTTCCTTATTGGGGGAATTATACCATTGCTTTTAGGGTTTTGCTTGAAAATCTGGGAATAACAGTCCCCAAGAATCTCACACTCCTAAGTACAACGGACTTGCAAAGTGTAATATTTTCCTGATAGAATCGTCATAATATATAGAGGGTCATACCCCTGGGGTCTGACCCCTTTAAGCACAAATAAGATGACTGAAAATCATTTTATTCAAAAAATTAAAGAACTCAAACAAATTAAGCCCGATAAAGATTGGGCTGTTTTGTGTAAGGCCAGAATTTTACCAAAGACACCAACTTGGCAGGAACAGTGCACGACAGTTTTCAAAAATTTGCCAAACCTATTTTTGCAAACTAAACCAGTTTTAGCTGTTTCAGTCCTTTTGATTCTTTTAGTCGCGGGCTTGATTTTTTATTTAGACAGAGAACCAGCTGAGATTGACCAATGGTCATTGGCTGAAAAGGAACAAGCTCAAATGGTTGTTCTTGCGCTGGAAGATTTGCAAACCAAAATAAATCAAGCAACCGAGGAGTTGAAGAAAATCCAGGAGCCGCAAAAAGTTTTAGAGGCAAGAAATGTTGTTGTTCCAACCATAGAAGCGGCGAGAAATGTTATTGCTGAAGCAAAGAAATTAGAACCGCGCATTGAAAAAGACACCAGAAAAGGGAGTCAAATTTTAGCTGTTAAGACCAATGTTGACGAATTGGAAAGCGCTCTTGATGAAATGATCGCAATCCAGGCAAGGTATTTAATCCAGGACTTGGAAACAAGAATCCTTACTGAAGTCCAGCAAGAGATTTTGGAAAAAGCAAAACAAAATTACGCGCAAGGAGATTATATTGAAGCGTTAATCAACTGCTTGTTCATTAACCAGCTGGATAGATAAAATGGAAAAATTAACCAATCAAACATATTTTTATTCTATAATTATTGAGCCTTGCGAGGAAGGTGGTTATTTTGCTCATTGTCCCTTGCTTCAAGGTTGTCATGCTGAGGGAAAAACTTACGGAGAAACAATAGATAATATTCGTGATGTAATTAATGCGCATATTAAATTACGAAAAAAATATAAAGAAATAATTCCTTTTATTAAGATTAAAAAACAATCAGATATAAACATCCAGATTCCTGTTCCAGTGGGAAATTAATTTATGGGCAAAAAATTTCCCGCGGTTAATTATCGTGAAATTTTAAAGATAGCAAAGAAGCTTGGTTTTCGTTTTTATCGTCAGGCAAAAGGTAGTCATGAAATTTGGAGGAGAAATAGTGATGGCAGACAAACAACTCTTCTAAATCATGGTAAGAAAATCATTAAAAGAAGGACCTTAAAAGCGATTTTAGAAGATTTTCAAATTTCTCTGGAAGAATTTGTTAAGTTAAAAAAAGATAAATAATTTTAACATTTGACACTCGCAGTTTCGTGGACGGATACGTATGTCCATGAAACGAGGTCGATGCGATGAAGAAAATTATTAATTATAAATAGAAAAAAATGAATAATTTATTGAAAAAGATTGTAGCGATTACTGTTGGTTTAGCAATGGTAACGACAATGATGCCAATTACTCCTGGACAAGCTGGAGAAACCCCGACTATTGAAAATCTTTTGGAGCAGATTACCGCTTTAACAGCGCTGGTTACTAACCTGCAAGGGATAATAGCCGGACTTCAAGCTGTTGACCCGGTTGACCCGGTTGACCCGAGAGTTGCCATTAAAGGCATTCCAGCAGGTTTTACTTTTGAAAGAAATTTAGCTCAAGGAAAAACCCATGCTGATGTGGTCCATCTAAAAGCTGTTTTAGCCCATGTAGGTTGTCTTGATGCGGGCTTAACTACTGAATGGTTTGGCCCAAGGACATTGGCAGGAGTAAAATGTTTTCAGGAAAAATACCGAACCGAGATTGAAAAACATCTTGGCCGTTCAATTATTGGGAATGGCTTTGTTGGGACTGGAACAAGGTTTCAGCTTAATGCTTTATTAGCTGTTGTCCCAGTAGTTCCAGTAGTTCCAGTAGTTCCAGTAGTTCCAGTAGTTCCAGTAGTTCCAGTAGTTCCAGTAGTTCCTGTTGTCCCAGCCGAACCAGCTGTTGCTTTAGCTGCTGACACTCCGGTCTCTGCGACTTTAGCCCAAAATGCTCAAATGGTTCCAGTGTTGAAAGTTAACATTGCCGCTGGAAACAGAGAGCTTACTATCTCTGAAATGAGATTTAGGAGAACTGGTCTTGGTACAGTTGCTGACTGGCCATCTCTTTATCTTTTTGAAGGAGACGTTCGCTTAACTGATTTTGGCAGAACCATTTCTGCTGACACTCATGAAGTCCTGTTCCCGGCTTTAGGAATTACTATTCCAGCCGGTCAAACAAGAACTTACACCCTAAGAGCTGATGTTGCTGCTGCTGTTGCTGTTGCTGGCAACCAAGGAGCTTTTGAATTAATTGGCATTACTTCTAACATTGCTATTCCTGGCTTGCCTATTAGAGGCAATCTAATGAGTATTGGCGGTGTTGCTGTAAGCACAATTACTCTTACTCCTGGCTTATCTCTAATTCACCCAATGGTTGGAGCTCGCGGCGTTGACATTGCCAGCTTTAGAATTACAGCTGGCGTTAATGCTATTGCTCTTAGCCAGATTGGCGTAGAGGTTGGAGGCACTATTCGCCGCGGCGATGTTACCAATTTGAAACTTTATCACGGCGATGTTCTTTTAGCCAAAACACCATCTCTTAATGCCCGCGACAAAGCGGTCTTTGTCCTGTCTCCCGGTTTTGTTATTGAAAGAAACAGAATCCAAACCTTGACAGTCAAAGCTGATTTAGGTGGTCGGGTAGGAGAAACAATCCTAACCAGGATTGCTGATTCAGAAGACATTATTGCTATTGACCAAGCCCTTGGTTTTGGAGCTATGTCCACAATTACTGCTGTTAACACAGCTGGCGTTATCGGAAGCATTGCGCTTAGAGGCGGAACCTTAACCTTAACTGATTTAGGTCCTGCGGCTGGCGATATTGCCCGAGAAGCAAGAGAC
>JAHXGL010000015.1 GCA_019923655.1 Candidatus Nealsoniibacteriota bacterium | reverse complement strand
ATTTTATGAAAAATATGTTAAAATGTAACTAGAAAGTAGGGAGTAGAAAATAGAGAGTAGAGAACAGAGAGTAAAATGGAAAAGTCTGCCAGCGTGTAGGCTAAAATTGATATGAGGGAAGTTTTTAGGGAAGAGGTTGTTTCTGAATCCCAAGCATTTAATCCGCTTGATAGCGGAAAAGCAAAGAAACAGGAACAACAAGAAAAAAAAGAACAACAAGGAAAAAAAGAACAACAAGGAAAAGAAACAGAATTAATTTCTTTGTTTAAGAGAAGGGGATTTTCTGATAACCCAAAAGAAATCAGGAAATTTATTATTGAGCAGAAAGGCCAGGATATATTTGAAATTCCAATAAAAAACTGGTCTTTCTTTTTAGGTATTTGTGAAACAGAGAATGATAGAGAAAAATTAGAAAAATTAAAAAAACAAGTATCGCCCAAAAACAGAAAAATAAACAATATGGTTGAAAAAATGCCTCCTTTGCCCCTGAAGGAAAATACGCCTTTGCTTGAATTGTTTAAAAATAAGAAACTGCTAAGACTGCTTAAAATTCCAACAGACAATCTTAAATCTGCCAGAAGGTTTTATAATATTAATGATTTAGCCGGCCTCCGTGGCCTGGCTGGAAAAGATAAAATAGTAGAATTGCTTGAGGTTCCAGCGGGTAATTTTAATTTTATTCAAAAACACTATAAAATTGATAGCGCTTATGGAATTGAGGACATGGCTAATCAGCAAGGAATAATTCAGGCGCTTAAACTGTCAGAGAAAAAATTCAGGCTATTTTTAAATCTGCACAAGAAATCATGGGATTCAAAAGAAGAATTTGAAGTATTTTGCCAGGAGAATGAAGAGAAGATACAATCCCTTAAAAGTTTTCCTTGCAGATGCCTTGAGACAGCAATCCAAAATCAAATTTTGACCAAGGAAAACTTTAGAAAAATTCCTGATTTTTTGATAATAAGATTAAATGAGATAATAGATTTTCAGAAAATAGATACCCTTGAAGAGAAAGAGAAGATTGATATTCTTAGAAGTTTGGTTCGCTGTTATTCTCATTTTCCCTTAGCCGCAGACCAAGCTATTAAAGCGCTTCTTGAAGGCAAAATAGACCTTATAAAAGATGAAAAGGAATTATTTGAAATAATAGACGGATTAGGATTTTTCTCCTTGAATATTTTTGAAAAATATAAAAACCTTTCTTCTTATCAGGATAAAAAAAAGTTGATAGACAGGGTTAAAAAAACGAGTAAAGCCATATTTCGGAATGAACCGTTAAAGATTTGTCAGAAAAATTTTGACGAAACAGCCGGTTTAATCAACCATTATTTTAATCCGGAAATAGACGAAGAAGAGATAATAAAATATCTTTCAGGGATAGAGGACAGAACCCAGGACTTAAAATTAAAAAAAGATAGCCCCAAAAGTTTTAAAATTAAAGCCCTTAGTTCTCGTTTTCAAGAAAGTGAAATTGAACATTCGTTTCCAAATCTATCGCGAAGTCTTCCAAATCCGTTTCCAAATCCCAAAGGGATTTGGAACACCCACGAAGGGGTTTGGAAACGAATTTGGGAGACAGGGGCTGAAATAGATTATAAAAAAATTAAATTTTTACAAAATGTTTTTAGAGAAAGCGGCCGGAAAAAACAAGCTTTAGAAATGGGAAGAGACCAAGACAAACAAAAGGTTAAACAAGAAATTTTGTCTTTTTTGTCCAAGATAGCAAGAGGGGACACTATAATGACAGAACAAGATTTTCTTTCCGAAAGTTTAGAAGATTTAGCTGTCTTTTTTTCCATTACCAGGGGGCAAGCAATGGAAAATCTGGTAAAGAGGAGAATAGATTCCCGGAATCTTTCAAATGTCAGGAGCTATCTTTTTGAGATAAATGATAGTTTGGGAAATAAATTTGAGAATGATTTTGAACAAACACTTAAAGCTTTTCTTGATGAAAATCCTGATGGAAGAGAAAAATTAAAACAAATTCTGTCTAAGGATAAATATAAAGAAAAGACCTTAAAGCTGTTAAAGGGTTTGGATTTGACCTGTCTTGATTCAGAAAAGATCGCTCAAATTTTATTTCTTTTATCTCCGCAAAGAATTGCTAAAAAACTTCAAATAGATGCCAATGAAGAGCTTAAAAAGTTTAAGCGAGTCCAAAAAAAAGAAAGAGAAACAGCTGAACAAGAAACAGAAATGAAGCTTGTTCCTTGTAAAAATGCGGCTTCTTTTTTTACCTCCTTTATTGAGGGAAGTAAAAAAATAGACTCTTCTGTTTTTAACAATAAAAACTATTTTGTTTTTAATTTAATTGGTGAAACAGATGGGAAATGGTTCCTTAAAGGAAATATTCAGGCCTATTTTATTGAGATGGGCGTTAAGAGAAGTCTGCTCTTGCGAGAGATTAATTTCAATTCCGATATTTTTTATTATGGGGAAGACGGACAAGGGCTAAGAGTTGATTCTTTAATAGATGAAACCTTAAAGGCGATTAAAGCCTTTGCCAATAGCAATCGTTTAGAGGGAATATATCTTTCTGAACAACAAATGAGCCCGCGGAAAGAAATTCGGGATTATCTTAAGCGTCAGTATCAAGGAGAAAAAACAGGTCTTTCTTTTCCGAATGCCCAACAGCAGGAAACTTCAAGTGTTTACAAAATAGACTTAAGTTTATAAATAATGCAAAAAATTAGTTTTTTAATTTTATTTTTCTCGGTTATTTTTGGTTTATTTTTGCCGCTCCAAAAAATTGGTTCTGAAGTTCAGGTTGAAGCTCAAGCTGAAGTTCAAAACACCAAAAGAGCAGACGCGGTTTTGGTTATTATTGCTGAAGTTGAGGGGGAAATTAAGGCGGGCACTTTTCAGTATTTGAAACGGGTACTTAATTTGGCTAAAGAAGATAAGGCTGATTATTTAGTGATTAAATTAGATACTCCTGGCGGTCTTTTGAAAGCAACCAAAGATATTGTTGATTTGATTCTTGATTCGCCGATAAAAACTATTGTTTTTGTTAATAAAAAGGGTGGCTGGGCATATTCTGCCGGCACTTTTATTTTATTGTCTGCTGATTATGCTGTTGTTCATCCAAAAGCTTCTATTGGCGCGGCCCAGCCAGTAGTAATGGGCGCTGGCGAGGCAGCAGCTACTAAAATGATTGAGGGTATGGCAAGCTGGATGAGAACCTTGGCTGAAATCCATCAACGAAATCCAGAAACAGCGGAAAATTTTGTCCGGGAAAATTTAACCTTGACCGGCCAAGAAGCTAAAGAGCTTGGTGTGATTGACGAAACAGCGGAAAATTTAGATGAACTTTTTCTAAAACTTAATATCAGCGCTCATCAAGTAAAAACAATTCTGCAAAATCCTGTTGAAAAAATTTTTGATTTTCTTTCTCATCCACATTTAATTTCTTTATTTTTAACTATTGGCGGATTAGCGATTATTATGGCTATTCGTTCTGGTGAATTTGAGCTAACAGGCATTATTGGCGCAATTGCTTTTTTAATCGGCTTGTGGGGAATAGGAGTTATTACTTTTAGCTTTTTAGGAATTGGACTTTTGCTTCTTGGTATTTTTCTTTTAATGATGGAACTTTTTATAGAACCAGGGTTTGGGATTTTTGGCATTAGTGGGACAATCGCCATTATTTTAGGAATTTTTACTTTTGAAGCTGAACCATTATTGGCTCCAGAGCTTTTTGACGCAATGACAATGTTTATTTTAGGGATGGCTTTGGCGCTTTGTATTTTTTTTGTTTTTATAGGAAAAGTATTACGAAAAAGCCTTAGAGCAAAAGCGCAAACCGGTTCAGAGGCGCTGATTGGTCTTTCGGCTGAAGTTGTTAAAGAGCTTAATCCTCGCGGTCAGGTTAAAATTAAAGGAGAAATTTGGACAGCTGAAAGTATTGATGGAGAAGCTATCCTTAAAGGAGTAAATGTTGAAATACTCAAAGTTGAGGGGAACACCCTTTTTGTTAGCCCCGTTAGAAATTGAAGATTTTCTAATGGGGTTAAAAAATTAAACAAGAGTAAAAATTGACAATAGATTAAAAATTTATTAAAATAAAAATATGAGAAAAACTTTTCGTTACAATGTCATTTTTCGCCCAGAGCCAGAAGGCGGCTTTACAACAATCATACCCAGCTTACCCGGATGTGTTACCTATGGGAAGAATCTTGACGAAGCCAAAAAAATGGCTATTGACGCAATTAAAGGATATATTGCCAGTTTAAGAAAGCGCAGGGAAATAATTCCTACTGATGAGGAGAATTTTTTTACTTCAATAGAAATAAAAAAAATTCCTATTTATGCCTAGTCTTTCCAGTATTACTGCTAGAAAGTTAATAAAAATTCTGAAAAACATTGGCTTCGAAATAGATCATTCTACTGGAAGCCATTTTATTTTTTATAATCCTAAAACCAAAAAAAGAGCAGTTGTGCCTTGTCATGCAAAAGATTTGCCCAAAGGAACAATAATGAGTATCTTAAAAGAAGCAGGAATTACCAGAAAGGAATTTGAATATTTGTAAAAATAACGCTTTCCTTTTTTCGGTTTTTGGAGTATGTGAAGTAAGTATGATAAAATTTAAATAAGTAAAAGTATTATTTTGTTCAAAGTGTCACTTTGAACACTTAAATACTTAAATATGAATAATCAAGCTTCAAATCAGTCCCCCAAATTGCCTTTTTTCTACCGACAGCTTCCTATTATCCTGGGGGTAATAATTGTAATTTTTATTGCCGGAGGAGTTTTCGCTTGGCACTATTTTAGGATGCCAGCAAAGGAAGAGGTAAAACCTTCACAAGAAATAGTGCCAGCAGCAGAGGAGGTTAAGGCGCCGGAACAAGAGGCAGCGCTAGAAGTAAATAAATTTACCAAAGAAAAATTGCCTCGTTTTGAAGATTTTCTTGTTTTGGAGCGATTTGAAGGCGCGCCTGCCCCGGTTGATTTATTAAGCCATCCAAAAGCAATGAGGTTTAGGACAGTATTGAGAGAGGGAGCTAAAAAAGGGCCAAATTTCGCCGGACATTATACAATTGTTACCTGGGGATGCAGCACGGCATGTGCTGTTATAGCTGTAGTTAATGCTAAAACCGGTGCTGTTTATTTTGGTCCTATCGCCAATGCAGGGACAGAATTTCGAATTGATAGCAATTTATTTATTAAAAATCCTATTAAAGGCCCTATGTTTTAT
>JAHXGL010000014.1 GCA_019923655.1 Candidatus Nealsoniibacteriota bacterium | reverse complement strand
CTGGCTCGCCCGCTGCGCGGGCGAGCCAGCCATTTTTCGGGGAAATTTCAAGCCGTTTTGAATTCAGTAAGGCCAAAAGCGGGCTTTTCTTTCTCTTGATTGTTTTGTTTTTATTTGTTATCATATACTTGTATAGAATTATAGCAGAACAATTTAATGTTATCAAATTATGGAAAATAATCAAGAAAATAAACTGGGAAAAAAGATAAAATCATTTCGGCTTAAACTTGAACTTTCACAGGACGAATTTGCCAGAAAAGCTGATATTCCTTACACCACGCTAACTAAAATTGAAACCGGCGTTATTAAGAAGCCATCGGTTTTTGTTATGGCAAAAATCGCCAAAACACTCGGAGTTAATATTGAGGATTTAATAAAATAGCTATGGCGAATACAAAAAACCTAAAACTATTAGACAATATTCAATTTATTTATGAGATTGCTTTGGCAAGGTTGGAATTACAATCATTTAATCCCAATCTAAAAGTTACAAACGATTTTAGGGAATTTGAGCTAAAAGACGATGGCAATTTTGATGTGCTAAAAAGAAGACTCGCATATTTTAAGACAATAGATGGTGATTATTCCGATTATTACTATTTACAAAAATATAACCAAACAAAATCGGTTAATCAGTATATAACTCATTGGATTTATCCGTATAAAGGCAAATTTCACCCCCAAATGATTAGAGCATTGATGAATATTATAAAAATCAAACAGGGAGAAACATTATTTGACCCATTCGTCGGAAGCGGCACCGCTGTTTTAGAAGCCCAGATATTAGGAGTAAACGGAATAGGATTAGATATAAGTCCGCTTTGCGTTCTTATTTCAAAGGTCAAAACAGAATCTGTTGATGTTCTTGATGAAATTAAAAAATATAAAGATTTTTATCTCTTCAAAAAAAATGGTAGAGAGCCAAATGATGAAAGGATAAAAAATTTCTATAAAGTTGCCGAAATGATGGCGCATAGCGACCAATCGAGAAGAGGTAAAAATTTTGAATATTCATTTGTTAGCGATGCTTTGAAAATGATTGCGTCCGTTGAGGATTATAGCAACGCAATTAAAAAACATAATTTAAAAATTGGTAAGACTAAAATTTTAGAGGGCGATACTAGAAAAATAAATTTAAAAAACGAATCGGTGGACGGGGTTATTACATCTCCGCCATATTCTATTGCCCTAAATTATGTGGCTAATGATGCCCACTCATTGAAAGCACTAGGGTATGATTTAGACAAAATAAAAGAAGACTTTATTGGTGTTCGCGGGACCGGATTAAATAAATTTGAACTATACGACAAGGATATGGAAAAAGCGTATAGTGAGATGTATAGAGTTTTAAAGAAAGATAAATATTGTGTTGTGGTTATAGGAAACGTAACTTTTCAGGGACAGGAAATAAACACTACTCAAAACGTAATTGATTACTGCGAAAAAATAGGATTTAAAACCATTAAAAAAATGGAAAAAATAATCTACGGCTTATATAACGTTATGCAAAAAGAATATATTTTAATTTTTCAAAAATAATATGGAACAAAATAACTACATAAAACAATTAGAAGAAACGATTTCAAAATTTTTAAAGCCGTTAAAGGATATTCCTTTCCCCATTGCAATAAAAGCCATATCCGGCCATGATGTTTTGTCTTTTGACAAAAATAGTAATGAGGACAAAGAATTGTTAAGCCGTCTTACAAAAGCAATGGACATCGCTGTTAAAAATGCTTATAAAACTGGGATTTTAACGGCGAGACCAAACGAAGTTGGTAATCACATAGAACCTTTTGTAAAAGACGCACTCAATAGTATAGGTATGAAAGCAGAAATTCCTTTGACTTCAAACGGCAAACATCAAAGTGCCGGCTACCCAGATGTTTTTATTAAAGATATTGATAGTAGAATAACGTATTTAGAGTGTAAAACTTATAATCAAAAAAGTATCGATTCATCTTTCAGAGCATTTTATTTCCAGCCCTCTGAAAGCTCTAAAATCGCTCACGACGCACGGCATTTGATGGTTGGCTTTGAAATAGTCAGAGAAAAACGAAACGGAAAATCCGTCTTCGTTCCTATCCATTGGAAACTTTATACGCTTGAAAAAATGTTGGTGCAAGTTAAACACGAATTTAATGCAAGCAATAAAGGAATGTATAAACCAGAAGCGTTGTTAGCTGAAGGCGGAATTAAATAAAAAGAATTTGCCGCCAATGAAAAACCCCGAAGTAGAAGCCTGCGGCTTCACTACGGGGCAAGCTTGAAATTATCATAAAAAACATGAGTCAAATTGAAGAAATCAAAAACCGGCTTAACATTGTTGAGGTAATTGGCGGTTATATTAAACTCCAAAAGGCCGGGCAGAATTTTAGGGCGCTCTGTCCTTTTCATTCAGAGAAGACGCCTTCTTTTTTTGTTTCGCCAGCCAGGCAAATCTGGCATTGTTTTGGGGGCTGTAATTCAGGGGGCGACATTTTTAAGTTTGTCATGCAGATTGAAGGCATTGAATTTGGCGACGCGCTGCGGTTATTAGCGCAAAAAGCGGGGGTAGAATTAAAAAAACAGACCCCTGAATATAAGAAATCACAAACTGAAAGACAGCGGCTTTATGAAATTTGTGAATTAACCACAAAGTTTTTTGAAAAACAGCTTGAAGAAAGCAAGATTGGCCAAGACGCAAAAAAGTATCTTTTAGGCAGAAAAATCAGCGAAGCTAGTTTAAAAAAATGGCGGCTCGGTTACGCTCCTGATGTCTGGCAAGGATTGTCTGATTTTTTATTCTCCCAAAAATATTCCCAGGAAGAAATTAGAAAAGCCGGTTTAGGTTTATCATCTACTAAAGGTTCGTTTTACGACCGATTCAGGGGAAGAATTATTTTTCCAATTTTTGATTTAAGTTCCAAGATAGTTGGTTTTACCGGCAGAGTTTTTAAAAATAAAGATGATGCTAAAACAGCTAAATATATCAATACGCCTCAAAGCTTGCTTTATAACAAAAGTCGCGTTTTATACGGCTTAGATAAAGCCAAAATAGAAATCAGAAAAAAAAACGTTTGTATTTTAGTTGAAGGAAACACTGATCTAATAATGGTTCATCAACATGGCTTTGAAAACGCTGTTGCTGTTTCCGGAACCGCTTTAACTCTTTATCAATTAAACATCTTAAAACGTTATTCAGATAATTTATTAATTGCTTTTGATATGGACGCGGCTGGCCAGACAGCGGTCAAAAGAGGAATTGATTTAGCCCAAAACCAGGGCTTCAACATAAAGGTTGTTGTTTTGCCAGAAGGAAAAGATCCGGCTGAAATTATTTCTAAAAATCCGTTCAAATGGGAAAAAGCTTTGGGCAACGCGAAAACAATTTACGACTTTTATTTTCACAACGCCTTTTTAGGGAAAGACCCTAAAAATCCGGAAGCAAAAAAAGAGATTGCCAAAATTCTTCTACCGGTCATTAAAAGAATCCCCAATAAAATCGTCCAAACTCACTGGATTCAAGAGCTGGCAAGAAAACTAAACATAAAGGAAGAAATAATAGAGGCTGAACTTAAAAAAACAAAAGCAGAACCTAATAAACCCGGAAGAAATTACCAAATCCCTTTCTCCCAAAATTGAAAACAAAAAAAGCCGAATGAACTTGCTGGAAGAAAGAATGGTCATCTTAATCCTAAAATCGCGGTCGTGCTTAGATTTTGTTCAAAAGAAAAAAATAACTGAATTTTCGCCCCAATTTAGAGAAATCTTATTCAAATTAAAAAAAGACCCCTGTTTCAGCCACAGGAGCAAAGACCCGGAAACAGATGACTTCTTTAACTATCTCTTGTTAAAATCTGAAATAGAAACTCAAATTGAAGAAAAAGACATTGTTTCAGAGGTCCTTTGTTGCTTAAAAGAAATCTCTTCTATAAAGATTAAAGATAGACTGGACCAACTTTCCCAGGATATTAAAACAGCTGAACAACAAAAAAATCAAAAGAAAATTGAACAATTAACTCAAGAATTTAACCGGACAGCCAAAGAAAAATGCTAAAACTAAAAACCAAAAAAACTAAAAAGAAAGCTAAACCCAAAACAAAAATCAATACCTCTCTAAAAAGAAAAGACCGGCAAAAGAAAGTCTTTACCAATGAAAAAGTCCGGCAGATAATTGAAAGGGGCAAAAAACGGGGGTTTGTTACTTATTCTGAAATTCTCTATTTTTTTCCAATGGCTACTAAAAACCTAAAAGGGCTGGAAAAACTTTATCAAGAATTAGAAAAAAAAGAAATTGAAGTCAGGGAAGCCAAAGAATTGATTTCTTTAGAAAATGGCAATAAAAAAATAAAAAAGAAAGCCCATATTAAGATAGACCCAATCCAGATATACCTTAAAGAAATCGGCAAGATTCCTTTTATCACCGCAAATGAAGAAAAAGAGCTGGCTAAAAGAATTGAGAAAGGAGATAAACAGGCTCACAATAAAATGGCGAAATCTAATTTAAAGTTAGTGGTCTCTATCGCTAAAAAATATATTGGCCGATCCCCGAATCTAACATTGTTGGATTTAATCCAGGAAGGAAATTGCGGACTTTTTCGGGCAGTAGAAAAATTTGACTGGCGCAAAGGTTATAAATTCTCAACTTACGCCACCTGGTGGATTCGCCAAGCCATTACCAGGGCATTGGCTGACCAGGCAAGAACTATCAGAATTCCAGTTCATATGATAGAAAATATTTCCAAATACACTCAGGTTAGACGTTCTCTTTTACAAAATTTAGGACGGGAACCTTTACCAGAAGAGATTGCTATTGAGATGAAAGTTGAGCCGTCTAAGGTCTATCATATTATGAAAATTTCTCAGCAAACGATTTCTCTTGAAACTCCAATTGGAGAAAGCGAAGAAAATTCAATTTTAGCTGAATTTGTTGAAGATAAAAAATCGCCTTCCCCTTCTCTGAAAGCGTCTAGAGCATTACTCAAAGAAAAGCTAAATGAAATCTTAATTGATTTATTGCCAAGAGAGCAGAAAATTTTAGCAATGAGGTTTGGCTTAAAAGACAAAGCAACTTATACATTGGAAGAAATCGGAGAAAAGTTTAAAGTAACCAGGGAAAGAATCCGCCAGATTGAAGCCAAAGCATTAGAAAAAATTCGCGAACATGATTCTCTGAAAAAACTGAAAGGATATTAAAAAACAGCCCTACTTTTTTTATTTTTAAATTTTTAATAACAGAAAAGGCGAGGCTGTTTTTTTAATTTTGTAGATAATAATTAAAAGAAGAAGATAATAAAAAACAAGAACGTAGATCGGAACATAAAATTGAAGCGATCCTATAAAGGGAAGGCCGGCAAAAAAATTTCCCAGATGAATTAAAAAAGAGAGAAACAGATAACTCAAACTGCTAAAAATCAAAGAGAGGGGAGGAAAAATTAAAGAAAGGAACAAGAAGGCAATGCCAGAAAATAAAATAAACGGCAAAAGAGGAATAGCCAAAAGATTTACTATTGGCGAGACAACCGGAAAAATGCCAAAATAATAAGCCATTAACGGCCACATAAACAGAAAAATTGCTCCGGATGTTAAAAAAATATTAAGAAGAAAAAACAGAATTGATTGTTTTTCTGGATTTATTTTAAGTCTTTTAAAAAAGAAACTCTGAAATATAGGAACAAGCAAGGCAATCGCCAGGATAGCAACGAAAGAAAACTGAAAACTAATATCAAAAAAAAGAGACAAAGGATTAAACACAAGGATTCCCGTTGCCGCAAAAATCATCGCGTTTGAAAAAGAATATTCTCGGCCAAGATATTGAGCCAATAAAAAGAGAAAACCCATTATCCCGGCCCTGATAGCCGAAGGCGGAGCACCAATCATTAAAATAAAAAAGATTAAAAATAGAGAAATTAAAATAAATGCCTGTTGCCGCCACATTCCCAGAAATAAAGCAATCTGAAAAAAAATAGCAACAATAACAGTAATATGCAATCCAGAAATAGCAAGAATATGGCCCAATCCTATTTGCCGAAAATTATGAGAAATTTGAGCAGGAATTTCACCCCTATTACCTAACAACATAGCGCTTAAAATAGCTGATTCCGGATAGGGCAGAGAACGATTAATCCTTTCTTGCAAAAGAGAATTAAAAGAATAAACTTTGGCCATTATAAACCCTGTTAAATTTGCTATGCCGTTATTAAGCAATGTTCCCTGGTTTTCTTCAAGAATAGTCACCCACGGCCTGAACATTATCGAACGAATGCTTTCATTGGCTAAATGTTTGGGCCAATTAAAACCATTAAAAGGACTAGGGCTTCTTAATTGTCCTTTCAGTTTGACCCGGTCCCCATAATTAACCCTTACCAGCCTAGAAACAAAAGCCATTATCTTTCCCTTGATTTCTTTTTTTTCGCCCCCTATTTCAATCTCTTCTGCCTGAATTATTAAACGATTATTTTTTACTCTTTGCTCTACTCTCTTTATTAATCCAATCACTATTACTTCTTGAGGGTAATCATTAAAATAACTTAACTCGGCTTGAGTTATCTTAGGATTGGCAATAGAATCATAGCGCGTCCAGCCCATTGTTGCGGAGAAAATCATTAAGAGAACAATTATTGCTAACAAACCCCGTGTTATTTTTTGTTTTTCGCAAAACTCTTTTCTAAAACAATAGGCAGATACTAAAAATAAACTAATCCCAAAGATAGATAAAACCAATATCCCCTGGTCTTTCAAAAAACTCAAAGTAATTCCTAAGATAAATGATAGACAAAGATAGAAAAAGATTTTTGGAAAGATTGTTTTCATGAACCCATAGCAACAACACAGCCCCATACTCTTTTTACTCCTTTTTTCTTTAAGGTTTTTGCCGCTTCTTCTATTGTGGCGCCGCTGGTATAAATATCGTCTATCAGTAAAACATTTCTCTCTTTTATCGGTTTATCGTCAAAACACTCAAAAGCTCCTTCAACATTATCTTTTCTTTCCTGATGATTCTCGGTTTCTGTCTGCGATTTCGTATTTTTAACGCGACGCAAAGATTTTTTAAGCATTGGAATTTTTAATTCCAAAGAAAGGCATTTGGCAATCTCTTCTGCCTGGTTAAATCCTCGCCATTTTTTTCTTTTATTATGCAAAGGAATAGGAATAATGACAAAATTTTCAAAAAAATCATTATTTTCATTAATTAAGTCAATCGCTCTAAAATGAGCAATTATAAGTTTAGAGAAAATCAAAGATAAACCCCTTATTAATGCTTTATACTTAAAACAAAGAATCAATTTTCTATTTAGAACATCTTCTTGGCTTTCTTGATAAGTGGTAGCGAAAAAAACATGGTCTAAGGAAGTTTTACGCCTGCATTCTTCGCACTGAAAAACATTAGCTGGCTTTCTTTTTTTGCAGATATGGCAATATTTTTGGTCTATTATTTGAATTATTGAAAAGCAATCCTCGCACAAAAATTGGCCTTCTTTTCCGCAATTAAGACACTTAACAGGAAAAATAATTTCTATTATTATTGCTTTTAATTCACTCAAAAAACTTCTAATTTTAAGCATAGTCTTAGGAGTGTGAGATTCGAATCTTACACTCCTATCTCCTTTATCGCCTTTTAATAATTGTATAATAAAATAACATCTCAGACAAGTTTTTTCATAAAGCTTTGAAAGGTATGGTTTGCTCTGACTTCCAATTTTATCCTGTTAAAAAAGTCCTTGTTTTTTAAACAATAATTTGTTAAAATTTATTATACTAAAAATATATTCCGCGGTGGCGCAATGGTAGCGCGGGTGCCTGTGGACCTTCTTTTGTCTGGTAATTATTAGTATAATTAAGTAATTATATGTCAGACAAAAGAAAATATGCCGACCGTGCAAAATATTTAATAAGGGCAGTTGCGAAAAGAAGAAAGAAAATTCGAGAAATGGCTATAGAGTATAAAGGTGGTAAGTGTATGCTATGTGGTTATGATCAATGTCTTCAAGCTTTAGAATTCCATCACGTGAGTAATACAGGAAAGGACTTCGGGATTTCTGATAAAGGATATACAAGATCTTGGGAGAAAGTAAAAAAAGAAATTGATAAATGTGTCTTGGTCTGCGCAAATTGCCATCGAGAGTTGCACATCGGTATTAAGCAGCTTCCAAAAGAAATTTTGGAATGAAAATTCTGGGATAACGGTGAACCCCATTCAGGGCAATACCGTGGGAACCCAATTCGGGACCCGTAGAGACTAGATACCGGAACACCTAAAGTCGAAAGATTTATTTGGCCAAGGTGATGATATAGTCCACCCCTTTTGGAAACATTAGGATTTGGTGTAAGCACTAGGTTGTAGGTTCGAGTCCTACCCGCGGAGCAAACCTAAAAGCCCCTTTATGGGGCTTTTAGGTTTGGCTCCGTATTCTGAACAAAATCCGAACTTTTTTTCGCGAAAATCCGAACGCTGAATTTTGATT
>JAHXGL010000013.1 GCA_019923655.1 Candidatus Nealsoniibacteriota bacterium | reverse complement strand
CTTGAAACTTGATTGCTGAGCTTCTGATGCTTTAAGCTAAATTACGAACAAATAGGTCCGTTTTTCAGACTTTACCCTATTATACGAACTTAATGTATAATTATTAATGGAATTACTGATAATCACTTAGCTGGCTTTATTCTACCAATTTTTATAAAATTATACAACAAAAATATTTGGAACAAACAAGCTAAGAATTAAAATTAAGAAATTATAGTTTCAAAACCATAAAGGCCTATATCACTATTTTCCCGGAAAAAATTAAAACCGATCTTCAAAACTTAATCGCGGGCAAAAATTCATTTTCCTTTACCCGCCTATATTTTGCTTTGCAAAACTTTGGCGGGCAAGCCCCTTTTTCCTGTCTGCCGACAACGGCAGGCTTTTTGTCCGCCCGCTCCGTCTGGTCGGGGCGACTGGAGTCGAACCAGCTATCACACGCTCCCCGAGCGTGCATGTTAACCGTTACACTACGCCCCGCTTCTTGCCTTAGTCCCGTTAAAGAAGTAGAATAAACTATATGACACTTATTTTTATGGCATTTGTAAAAACTGCTCAAAAAAATAAAAACTGCTGTCATGGCTGCCAAAAAGAGATTTCAGAAAAATGTTTAACAAGGTCGAAGTCAATTAATTATTAATCTAACAAAAGTTATGGAATTTAAAAATATGAGAGAAGAGTTTTCGCCCGAAGCAAAAAAAGCGCAAACAACAGAAGAACAGCAAAATAAAAACATAGAAAATATAGAATTGGGAAAGATTAAAGACCTGGATGGTCTTACGCAGTGGCGCAAACTAGAACAGGAAAAAAACTATAAAGCAAGAAGTGTTTTGCTTGAAAGGCAGATGACAGACGATCCAGAGTTTTACGGTTTATCTGGGCAGGGATTTCTTTTGGCTCGCCTAAAAAAGGAAACAACAACATTTGATAATCTTGAAGATGTTCAAGGATGGATAACAAGAGAAAGACGGGGAATTAAGGTAAGAAGGAATGGATTGAATGAGTATCTTCAAACAGTAAAGAAAGGTTTTTCTGAACGCGCAGCTACAGGAGAGGCAACTCGTTTAGACGCAGAGGAATCTCTTTTAGACGAACTGGAGAACAAGCTCTCTGCGCCAGAAAAAACGTGAAAATGGAAGAGAAAATTTTTTCAGTTTCGGATTATATTAAAATTATAAACCAGGGATTAAAAACTTTCAAGTCAAAAATTATAGGAGAAGTCAGCGAGGTTAGTTTCGGGCCAACAGGCCATGTTTATTTTTCGTTGAAAGACGAAAAAAACGAGGGCATCATAAATTGCGTAATATGGAAGCTTAGATATGCTCTTTACGGCATTGAATTAAAAGAAGGGCTTAAAATTATTGCTACAGGATATCCTGAAATATACGCGCCATGGGGAAAATTATCTTTTATATCTGAAGTCATTGAGTATGCCGGGGAGGGAACTCTAAAAAAAGAGTATGAAAAATTAAAAGAGAAATTATTCAAAGAAGGCGTTTTTGAAGAACATAGAAAGCAGTCAATCCCAAAATATCCGCAAAGAATCGGAATAATCACATCAAGACAAGGCGCGGTCTTAGCTGATTTTTTAAACAATTTAGCAAGATTTGGATTTAAAATTAAAATGATTGATTCTCGCGTAGAGGGACAGGCGGCTATCGCTGATTTATTGCTTTCAATCAAAACACTACTAAAAGAAAATATAGAGGTATTGGTAATTATGCGCGGAGGTGGTTCCTTAGAATCAATGTTAGCGTTTAACAATGAATTGTTAGTGAGGGAAATAATTGATTTTCCTGTTCCGGTGATTGCGGCAATTGGCCACCATAAAGATGTTCCATTAGCGGCATTAGCGGCTGATCGCTCGGTTTCAACGCCAAGTATCGCGGCAATCCTTATTAACGAATCATGGGAGCAATCCTTATCATTATTGAGAGAATACGAAAGAAATATTATTAGTTCTTATAAAAATGTATTGGAAAAAGTTGATTTGAAGAATTTATGGAAAAAGTCCATAACTGGATTTAATTCATTGCTCTTAATAACCAAACAACAATTAGAGCACTCGGAAAAAATCGTTTATCTTCGCAATCCGGAAACCCAACTTAAACTGGGTTATAGTATCGCGCGATGCAATGACAAATTAATTAGAAGAATAAAAGATGTTAATATAGGAAAAGATGTGGATGTTCGGGTAATAGACGGAACAATTATTTCCAGAGTAAAAAACATTCACCCTGTTAAATAATTTTATAGAAAACAAAATTAAAGTCTTTCAGATTCCATTTAACAATGTAAACCCGTTGTTAAATACCCCTCCCTTCTGCGAATGGCTGGGCGCTACAAAACAGCAAATTAAAAAATATGTCTAGAAAAAAACCAGATATTCAAAATTTAGGCGATAACCTTAAAAAGCTTTCTATAATTACTGAATGGTTTGAAGGCCAGGAAGAGATTGATATTGAGCAAGGTTTGAAAAAAGTAAAAGAGGCAGCAGTTCTTATCAAGGCAAGCAAAGAGCGACTCAAGGCAGTGGAGAATGAATTCGAAGAAATTATAAAAAAGGATATTACCAAAGACAAATAATTATTGTTATTCAGGCATTTCAGGTCTTTCAAGATTTTCAAGTTTTTCTGGGCTTTCGGGTCTTTCTTCAGGGTCTCTCTGGTCTCTTCTGGGCCCGCAAATACATATTCCTTCTGGCCCGCATTGAGGAGTATCTTGACCAATGACCATCGGACAAATCAAACCCAAGCAATCTCGATCTATTTTACAGGGGATCGTAAACACTTCTTTCTCTTCTAAAATTCTTTCCGCTTTTATTGTCAACTTCTCCGCTGCCATTGCCAAGCCAAAAGCTCTGCTGTAATTTCCTTCTGCAAAAACTTGTTCAGCTGCGGTTAATTTGCTTTCAGCTTGTTCAATTAATTCTAAAACCGCTATTGGCGCCTCTATTATTATCTCATCTACTATCATCTCAGCCATTTCCTCTCTTACATCAAATATCTCTTCTCTGGCGTCTTGAATCTGTTCCAGGGCTTTTTCTCTCATTTCAACCATTCCTCTTTTTCGTTTTTCTTCTTGCCCTAAAACAATCTCAGCTGTTTCTTGCTCTTGTTCAGTTACTTGTTCTTGATTTTCTAAATCAATTAGCTTGCCTTTAATATCTCCAATTAAAGCTGCGTCTTCGGCTAAGACTGCCTGTCTTAATTGAAGCTCTAATGCCTCTTCCTGAAGCCATAAAGCTCTTTCCTTTTGTTCAAACCTTTTTTCCTTTTCTCCTTCTCTTTCATCAAAAAGATTCTCCATATCGTCTTCTAGTATGTCTAAATCTCTTTCCGCTATTTCCATTTTTAATTCTATACGTTCTTCTTCAATGTCAAGCCCTGCCATTAAACCATCTTCACGAACACCTAATCGTTCTTTTTGAGCTTTGATATTTTCCAGGGCAATCCTTAATCCAGCGAGTTTTTCAAAATCATTTATTGCGCGAGCTTCTCTAATTGCCAATCTGGTTTCTTTTTTTTGAACACCAAGCCGGGACCCTTCTAAATCAAAAACAGATTCAAGCATTTTTCTGCGAACATCAAAGTTTCTTTCTAATCTCCTTGCCAAAAGAGCAACTTCTATGCCCCGGGCTTTTTGTCTTTCAAGGATTTCAGCTGATCTAGCCATATTCCGCTGAATTTTCGCTTCAGCCACATCTAACCCTGGCGCGTCCACGCCTTTAATTTCCAAAAGAGCATTGACTTCAGCAATTCTTTCCAAGGCTCGTTCGGTTTGTAAAATAGCTTTAGCTTCAGGATCAAAAGTAAAAAACTCTTCAATCGCTTCAGCCCATTCATCTAAAAAATAGAAAAAATCGCCGGGCATTAATCCAGGCGCTGGCAATTCAATTAAAACCTCTGCATCCCAAATCATTGCCTCTTTCTCTTCTTGAGCCAAAACTGTTCCTCCGACAAAACTAACTAAAACCAATAAAATTATTAATAAAGATATTTTTTTCATAGTTTATAATTTTCTTTGTTTATAATTTTCTTTTTAGAAAATTACCGACCTTTGCCCGCAAAATCTTATATCGTTCTTTCAAAAGAATCTGCAGGTTGGTTAAAATTGAAAGTCAGGAAAGACATTCTGAAGATGTTTAATTTTCGCTTTTTTGGATTTTAAGTCTATTTTAAGAACGATAATATCAATCTGTCGTTTTACATTCAAGGGAAGCTTCTCTTTTACAAGCCAGGTCTCAGCGGTTTTTATTAATTTTTCTCGCTTGCTAAAATTTATTTTATTTTCTAAAAAAAAGAATTTTGCGATTTCAGCAAAAGGACTAGCCAAGCTTTTTACTTCCACGAAAGTAATTATATCATCTTTTTTAGCTATAATATCAATCTCGCCTTTCTGGCGGCCAGAAGCAAATCTGAAAGAATAATTTTTTTCTAAAATTTGATAGCCTTTTTTCTTAAAATAATTTTCAGCAATTTTCTCGCCAAAATTTCCTAATTCTTTTTTGTTCATGACCGCGCTCATTTATCCATGTGTTTGAGACAACAGTTTACGATAAACAAAAGCAGCGGCAATTATTGTTGTTGGGATGGTGGCAAACAAACCAACGAATAGACAAAGCGCGCCGAGTAGATTGATGCCGCTAATCATTAAGAAAAAAACAAACAAATTCCATTTATGTCCTTTAGTAATAGCAGAGCTTTTTTTAAGAGCTTCTATTGGTCCTAGCCCCTTATCAATAACAAAGTACTCAAAAAAACAAAATTTAATCCCCCAAATAAATCCAGGCACAATTAGCAGAAGCGTTCCGCCAAAAACAATCAGGCCATAAAGGATACGGGCAAATAGATACCTAAAGAACAAACCATACTGGGAGAATAGATCACTAAATCTGCCTTTTTCATTATCACAGAATCTTAAAGCGGTTTTAACCAATCCCATTAAAATTATTATTGTTAAAGTAAAATCGGCAAGACGAAGAATGGCTCCCAAAAAAACATTTTCTTTCCCTGTTATCTCCGCAATGACAGCAGGAATAATATAAAGTAAACCCCAAGCTATCAAAAAACCGATAAAAAAGCCGAGATTATGGTTCATCGTATTCCAGCCAAAACTTATCGCCTCTCTTTTGGAAAATTTTTGAATTGTCATTGTTATTGGTTTTTTAGAAACATTAAAAGCTTCATCAATATCTTTTTCCTGCCAGCCATGGGCTAAAAGAACGCTTTTAATCTCTTCCTTGCTTTTTCCTCGTTGTAATTTAATATAATCAAGCAATTGTTGAGTAATCATATCTTTGATAAATTATACACCGAAGAAAAAATAAATCAAACATTAACTTACCCGCCTAAATTTTGGACCTAATGGGAATCGAACCCATATCTCTGCTATGCGAAAGCAATGCTCTGCCATTAAGCTATAGGCCCTTCAAAACTTTGACGGGTGAAAATGCAGTATATTGTCTTTATACTATAAACCCTTATATCTCTAATAGTTTGATCTTTTATTGAGAGATTTATATAATATAATATAGTATATAGTAAAGAGTGCTGTCGGGGTCAAACCCCGACACTACCCCGACACTAATATGCCCAATAAAACATTAAAGTCAAAAGGAGCGCAAGAAAAAAAAGAAGAAAAAAAAGAAAGATACAACCCCTTTGAAAAAGAAAAATATTGGCAAAATTTCTGGGAAAGAGAACGTGTTTATGAGTTTAATCCTGAACATCGCGGAACTCTTTATGTTGTTGACACACCGCCTCCTACTATTTCCGGAGCCCTGCACATGGGACACATTTATTCTTATACGCAAGCAGAAGTGATATCCAGATTTAAAAGAATGGAGGGTTCAAATGTAAGGTATCCCTTTGGTTTAGATAATAATGGCTTGCCAACGGAAAGATTGGTTGAAAAAGAAATAGGTGTCAGGGGCCAAGACATGAAATTAGATGAATTCATTAAATCCTGTTTAATAATCACTGAAAAATATAGTAAAACTTATAAGGCTCTCTGGAAATCAATTGGCCTTAGCGTGGATTGGCGGCTTGAATATTCTACTATTTCTCCGGAAATACAAAAATTATCACAATCTGTCTTCAAAGAACTTTATGAAAGAGAACTTATTTATAAAGAAAAAGCGCCGGCGCTGTATTGTGTTGAATGCCAAACATCATTTGCTCAAGCGGAAAAAGAAGACAAAGAAAAAGAAGCTATTTTTTTTGATTTATTATTTAAGACAAAACAAGGGCAGAGTTTGATTATTTCAACCACGCGACCAGAAATGCTTCCTGCCTGTGTGGCGGTATTTGTCAATCCAAAAGATAAAAGATATAACCGACTTATAGGAACCAAAGTTGAAACCCCCCTGAGGCAAGAAGTATTTGTTATCTCAGATAATAAAGTTGATATAAAAAAGGGCAGCGGCGCTGTTATGTGCTGCACTTATGGAGACGAAACAGATATCTATTGGAAAAAAACATTTCAATTACCGGAAAAAATTATCTTAACCAAAAATGGAAAAATCCAAGACATAAACAATGCTGTTCCCGAGATAAATGGCAAGACAATAAACGAGGCGCGAAAAATAATTATAGAAAAGCTTAGAGAAAAAGGCTTTGTAAAGAAAGAAGAAAAGATTAGACATAATGTTGATGTTCACGAACGTTGCGGCACTCCAATTGAGTTTTTACCAACAACTCAGTGGTTTGTAAAAATACTTGATATGAAGACTAAATTACTAAAAGCAGGCCGAGAAATAAATTGGCGGCCTTCTTATATGAGAAAAAGGTATGAAGAGTGGGTATCTAACCTGAAATGGGACTGGTGTGTTTCTCGAGAACGTTTCTACGGAATTCCGATTCCAGTTTTTAATTGCGATTTCTGTGAAAAAATTGTTATTCCGGATGAAAATAAATTTCCTTTAGACCCTAAAACAGAAAAAAGCCGCAAATGCCCTTTTTGCAAAAGGGGCAAATTGCTTCCCGAAAAAAACGTTTTAGACACCTGGTTTACTTCTGCTTTGACTCCAGATATTAATAATCATCATCCATTAAACGGGCGATTGCAAAATAAATTATATCCTATGTCTGTCCGGCCGCAAGCGCATGACATTATCAGAACATGGGCTGTCTATTCAATATTAATCGGCCTCTACCGACACAATAAAGCGCCCTGGAAAGATCTAATGATTTCCGGACATCTTCTATTAAAAAAAGGAGAAAAAATAAGTAAAAAAAAGGGCGGGGGGAAATATGTTCCGGAAGAATTGATTGCCTCGCAATCCGCAGACGCTCTTCGTTATGCAATGTGCGGCGCGACATTAGGAAAAGATAGTTATTTTGATGAAAAAGAAGTCGCAAAAGGAAAAAAATTAGTAACAAAAATTTATAACGCCGGCAAGTTGGTTTTGAGCAAGCTGCAAGATTTTGATCCAAAAGCAAGCCTGAATAGAAAAATTAAAGTTTCCAAATTAGAATCCTTTGACCAATGGATTATCCAAAGATCTTTAGAAACCGCTCAGAAGATGTCAGGATTTTTTAACAGCTATGAATTTTTACATGCCAGGCAAATATTTGAAGACTTTTTTTGGTCGGAATTTTGTGATAATTATTTGGAAATTGCCAAGGGAAGACTCTCTCTTTCTTCTGATAATGAAAAAGAAATAAACAAAAAAAGATCGGCTCAATTTGCGGTCTATCACAGCTTTTTAAGTGTCCTGAAAATGGCTTCGCCTTTTATTCCCCATATTACAGAAGAAATGTATCATGCTGAAATTATTAAAAAAGACGAGAAAAGAGGCATCTGCGAATCATTAGAATCAAAGAGCGAACAAGGATATTTTTATAGAAACGAAAAGATAAAAAGCATCCATAATACGAAATGGCCTTTTGATAGGAAAAAATATTCGGACAAAGTTTCCAAATCTCCTAAAGGGATTTGGAAGACTGCGTTTCCAAACCCCTTCGTGGTTTGGAAGACTGCGTTTCCAAACCCCTTCGTGGTTTGGAAGACTTTTGACAGCGAAAGAATAAAAGACGCGGACCTGGCGCTTTCTTTTATCTCTGAAATAAGAAAATTCAAAAGTAAAAACAATATCGGGCTTGGAACAGAACTTGCTTTATTAAAGATTAAATGCCCCAAAGAAAAACAAAAAAGATTAAAGCCGTTCCTGGAAGATATTGCCTTTATTGCCAGGGCAAAAAAAATAGATCAGGTAATGGATAAAAAAATGGGAATTGAAGTTAAAATGTGAACTTTTTTTTCGGGGATGCGGGAGTTGAACCCACCATCTCATGGTCCCGAACCATGCGTGTTGCCGCTACACTAATCCCCGGTTGTCGGGGTCAAACCCCGACAACCTCCTTTTTTACCAGGTTTATGTTACCCAATATTTCTGCTTGGTCATTTCATCTCTTTTTATTTCTAATTTTTCTTTCTCTTTTTTAGATTTTTGAGCTAAAGAGCTTATTTCCTTTTCAGATAATTTGCCTAATTTTTTAATCTCTTTTTCTAAAAATTCTTTTTTGTTTTTCTTTGGATCATCTAAGACATAACCGAGCAGAATATCTAAAACTTGTCCTATTTTCGGGCCCGGCTGAATTTGCAAAAGCTTCATCACATCATTCCCAGACACTTTAATCATTTTTACTGAAATCGGGTCAAGGGAAACTTTTTCAATAATGTATTTCAAGTGTCTTAATTTATACGGTTCGGCCTTGGGCACGCCCGAGCCAATTCTATCAGCCATTCTCACTTGCAAAAGTTCTTCCATATTTTCCGGGCCAACATAACGAACTAATCGTCTTATTGAACTGTCAGAAACTTCGTTGACATTATAATAAAAAAGATGGTATCTGACTAATTTTGTGATTTTCACAACATCTTTTTTCGGAAACTTCAAACGGACCAAGATTTGATTGGTCATTTTAGCGCCTATTACTTCATGATTGTAAAAAGTAGCGTCTAAACCCTTGCCTCTTTTTGTTTTTGGCTTGCCAATATCGTGAAACAAAGCAGCAAGCCGAACATATTTATTAAAATTTTTTTTAGCCGCATAATCCAAGGAACGCAAATTATGGTCATAACATTCATATATATGATGTTTATTTTGACTTACCCCATAACCCTGCTCCAATTCAGGCATAATATATTTCAAAAGATTAAGCTGGCGCAAAAGTTCAATGCCATTAGCCGCTCTTTCAGACATTATAATTTTGAGCAATTCATCTCTTATCCTTTCCAAGGAAATTACCTGAACCCAGGAAGCATTCTTTTTTATCGCTTGAGCTGTTTTTTCTTCAATAGAAAAATCTAAAACCATTGCCAGACGCACAGCTCTTAACATTCTTAAAGCGTCTTCGGAAAATCTATGTTCGGGATTTCCCACTGCCCGGATAATTTTATGTTTTAGATCTTTCTGCCCTTCAAAAGGGTCAATTAAGATAAATTTTGAATTTTTAATTTTCAATTTTAAGTCTATAGCGATAGCGTTGATAGTAAGGTCGCGACGGGCTAAATCTTCTCCAATCGTTTTTGCGAAACTAATTTCATCAGGATGACGTTTGTCAGTGTATTTTGCTTCAGAACGATAAGTGGTTATTTCAATTTCTTTTAATCCTGGATTTTGGGCTCCTGTTTGAACCGTCACAGTCAAAAACTTGTTTTCATAAAAACTCTTGGGAAAAATTTTTTGGATTTCTTTTGGCTTAGCATTAGTGGTTATATCCCAATCTTTTGGTTCCTTATCCTGAAGCAAATCCCGGACACAGCCACCAACAATATAAGCGTCATAACCGCTCTTTTTTAGTTTATCAATAACAAGCTTAACTTGTTTGGGAATTATCATTAATTAAATTATAACTTAAAATTTGATTTTCTCAACCAACCTGATAAAATAAGAAAATGCCCCCGTGGTCTAATGGATAACATGTCTGTCTTCGGAACAGAAGATTGAGGGTTCGAGTCCTTCCGGGGGCATCAAACTGGACTTCCTGATTTTTTGGAAGCCAAAGCGATAGTTTGCTCGCCACGCCCGCAGGAGCGGCTCGCAAGGAATTGGGCGGTAAAATCAAACAGTGGGGTGAAATCCCAAGAC
>JAHXGL010000012.1 GCA_019923655.1 Candidatus Nealsoniibacteriota bacterium | reverse complement strand
TGAAAAGGGGACGTTTCTCTTTTGAATAGGGAATTTGGCTTTTTGGGGAAATGCTCGTAGAAGTCGGACTTCCTTAAGGAAGTCCGACTTCAATATATGGGGGGCCGCCTCTTTAATTCTCCAATTTTCTTCCTCTTTTTATTCTTTTTTGCAAAAATATGCCTTTTTTTTGAGACATATTTTATATAAAGGAAACAAGGCAAGCAGCGAACGCAGAGGAAAATGGGGATGTTTTTAGATTTTCGCAGAACGCAAGGTAAGGTTTGTTTCTCTTGGAAGTTTCTTAGCTTGGGCACTTTGTGTTTAAGCCGGGTTAAACACATAATCAAAAAAGCTCCTTTAAAACAAAGGAGCTGGCAATATCAAATTCTAAATATCTGCTATAGGTCTAAAAATTCTTGATTAGAAAGTTTTAGCTGATTAATGATTTTTTTTATAATTGGTAAACCAATATCTTTGCCGTGCGGATTAGGGATGAAAATCTTTATATTGTCTCGTTTCATATATTCATGTCGAGCAGACGGAAAAGGACCAGAAAAACCAACTTTCTTTAGTTTTTTTATTAACGCACGGCGAGGAAGGGGTGAAAGATTAGGCATACACTTTCAATGGCAATCTCTTGAACCCGGGTAAAGGATGTTTTTCTTGCAGGCTAACTAAAATATAGTCTTCAATTACTTCAGTTAATTGCTCCCTGACTTTTTCTACTGTATCTGCCTGGGCGTATGCGCCTGGCAAATCTTTTATACTTGCGCACCAACTTCCAGTTTCTTTGTCATGCTCATATTCTGCTTTGCGTAAAAGATTTTCAATATATTGAGCAATGTATAATTTCATATATTTTTATTCTACCTTTTCTAAAATGAATGTCAAGCTGAGAGCTGTAATGGTAATGTATACATACTTTTTATACTTTTCATAAATCGCAAATTTTTCTTTTGCACGGTTTTGTTAAAAAATCGCAAAAAATTCCTCGAAGAGAAATTAGGGTAGCCCTTCAAAAACTAAAACTACTTGACAAGGTATAACATATACGTTATATAGAAGATGTATGAAAAAGAAAACTTACAAACAACTAAAAAAGGAGTTATTGAAAGATAAAAAAATTAAACAACTTTATGAAAGACTTGAGCCAGAGTTTGCGGTGATTGAAATGATTATTAAAAAAAGGATTGAGAAAGGTTTGAGCCAAAAAGAACTTGCCAGAAAAATCGGCACGAAACAATCGGCTATTTCCCGACTCGAATCAGGAACTTATAATCCCAGCCTTTCCTTTTTACAGAAAGTGGGTGAAGCCTTGGGCGCAAAATTAAAAATTTCCTTATAAGGATCGGAAAATATCCGGAAAATATCGGGACGTTTCCGAGTTTTAGAGAGATAAAAAAGTTTGACACTGCGTTCAAAATTTAAAAAAGGGGATCTGACCCTCCTTTTGCCGGTATATATTCCCTTAGGTTGTTTAATTTTTGTTTCTTGTTTTGAATATGTTATAATAAAAGCAGTATGAGAGCTCCGGCAACAAAAAAAACAAATAAAATTCCCTCAAGTTTTCAAGGTATTTTATGGTCGGTAAATGTTAAAAATTTAGATTTAGAAAAGGATAAAATTTATATCATCCATCAAGTTTTAGAGTATGGAAATTTAAAAGAAATAGCTTGGCTTTTTAAGGTTTATTCTAAAAGAGACGCAAAGGAAGTTTTTGAAAAAATGCCGATGAAAATTTATAGTCCTCAAAGTTTTTATTTTATTAAAAATATAATTTTAGATCTAAAAGAAAAACCCTTTTCTTCCAAAAAGTATGTCGCCACTTTATATTGACAGCGTTTTGACCCCAGCTCAAAAGGTTGTTTTTAGAAAGTTAACTGTTTTAAATTATGTTGGAACTTTGGCTGGAGGCACGGCCTTGGCTTTTCAATTGAAGCACAGAAAATCTTTTGATTTTGATATTTTTACTTCCAAAAATATCCCGCCAGATTTGGCTTGGGAGAATAAGAAAATTTTTGGCAAGAAAATAAGGGTAATTAAAGAATCAGAAAATGAACTCACTTTTGTTACTCCTAAAAAAGTAAAAATCACTTTTTTTTATTACCCGTTTAAACCGCTTTATAAAATCATTAGAACTGACTCAATTTTTGTGTTTGATTGGAAAGATATTGCCGCTGATAAAGCCTATACTTTGGGCAGGCGTCCCATTTATCGGGATTATCTAGATATATTTTTTATAATTAGAAAAGGACATAAATTAGAGAATATTATTTTAGATGCGAAGAAGAAATTTGGGGGTCTTTTCTCTACTAAATTATTTTTGGGACAGTTAACATATTTTAAAGATTTGCAGGATTTTAAAATAGAATTTTTAGGAGAAAGTTTTCAGCCAGAGGAGATTAAATCATTTTTTGAAAAAGCGGCAAAGCAATATACTAAAAATATTTTTAAAAAGAAATAAACCCCGTTAGTTAGTAATTGGGGACGTTTCTGAATTTTCGCAAAACTCAAGGTCCTGTTTGTTTTTCTCCTATTTGGTCGTTGACACTGCGTTCAAAATTGTTAAAATAAAAATATATGACTACTATTACTATTCCCAAAAAAGAATATCAACGGTTGCTTGACAGAGCTCTCCGTTATGAATATCTCCGTCAGATATTAGAGGGGGATATTTTTGCTTCGCCTCCTACCAGAAACATTAAATCAATTATTAAAGAATTCCGGGCAACAAAGCAATACAATCCTAAGTTTCTGGAAAGTTTAGCCAGAGGATTAGAACACTCTTCATATTTTAAGCAATGAAAATTTTACCTCTCCATCCAGAGGTTAGAAAATATCTCAAGGAGAGAAATCTTGAAAAAAAATTTTTAAAGCAGAAAATCCTTTTTCAAGATAACCTTTTTCATTCTGGATTAAAAACCGAACTCCTTGAACCAAGAAAAATGAGAATCTGGAGTTTTAGAATTGACCGAAAATATCGGGCAATTTTTATTTTTCGGGAAAAAGACATTGTTGAAATCGTTGATGTTAATAATCATTATCAATAGGTAATCAGGGACGTTTCCGAGTTTTAGAGAGATAAAAAAGTTTGACACTGCGTTTAGATGGATTATAATGAAAATAATATGTTGAAAAAGAAAAAACTTAAAAAGGAAATTACGTTAAATGATTTAGCCGCAATGATAGGTAGAGGCTTTAATGAGGCGCAGGAAGACAGAGGCAAGATAAAGCAAGATGTTTCAGGATTAAAACAAGATGTTTCAGGATTAAGAGAAGATATTGAAGACATAAAATATAAATTATCAAGCCTGGAAAGGCGGATAATGTTTTTGGAAGATAAGGCGACCGAGCACTCAAAGGAATTAAGAAACATTAAAGAAATGTTTCAAAAAGCTCAACAAGAAAGAAAGGTTGACAGGCAAAAAATTGTCTGGCTGGAAAAACGGGTTGAGCGGCTTGAGGCAAAAGTCGGTATTTAGAAAAAAAATGAAAAAAAACGAGGTTAAACCTGTTATTTATTTTTGATTTTAGCGAAACGCTTATGTCTGTTCCAAAACAAAGAAAAACAAAATCAAGAAGGAATCAGCGGCGATCGCATATTTTCCTTAAAGAGCCGTTTATTTATTCTTGTTCCAAATGTAAAAAACCAGTTTTACCCCATACTGCTTGTTTTAATTGCGGATATTATAAGGGCAGAGAAATAATTGATGTTTTGAGGAAATTAACCAAGAAAGAAAAAAAACAAAAGGAAAAGGACGCAGCAATGAAAGAAAGACAAGAAGGGAAAGAAAAACAAGAAAAGCCGCTTACATTGGAAGAACTATCTAAGCGATAATTTTTAGAATGAAACATTTAATTCGTTATGGCTAGTCGGCATTTATCGCGTTCAATTGCTGTCCAGAGCTTATATGAGTGGGATTTTTACAATCAAAATCAGTTCATTGAAAAAATTATTAAAAAAAACATCAAAGAATTTGGGCTGGAACCCAAAGAACAGAATTTGGTTCAAGAGATAGTTCATGGGACTATTAATCACCTTTTAGAGTTTGATAAAATTATTGAAAAAGCGGCTCCGGAATGGCCAATAAATCAAATTACTATTGTTGACAGAAATGTTTTGCGGATCGGGCTTTATGAGTTATTATACGGAAATAAGAAAGAGGTTCCCCCAAAAGTAGCGATTAACGAAGCTATTGAATTAGCTAAAACTTTTGGCGGCGAAAGTTCTGGTAAGTTTATAAACGGAGTGCTGGGAACAGTCTACAAAGAGTTAAATCCCAAAGGACAAATTACAAAGGACAAACAATATCCAAATTCGAATGACCGAAATTCAAAATAGTTTGTCCTTTGTAATTTTGAATTTACTTGTCCTTTAGCGCTTACAGCTATGAAAGATTTTTCAATTTTTGAAAAAAAGACAGGTATAAAATTTAAGAATAAAGATCTTTTAATTCAGGCCTTTATTCACCGCTCTTATTTAAATGAAAACCCCAATTTTTATTTAAAACACAATGAAAGATTGGAATTTTTGGGCGACGCGGTTTTGGAGCTGGTAATTACTGAAGAACTTTATCAAAAATATCCTAATAAATCAGAGGGCGAGTTAACTAGCTGGCGAGCCGCTTTGGTTAATACCAGGATGTTAATAAAAATAGCCAAAAGCATCGGGCTTAATGAATTTCTTTTACTTTCCAAGGGAGAGCAAAAAGAAACAGGCAAGGCAAGACAGACTATTTTAGCTAATACCCTTGAATCAATAATCGGAGCGCTTTATCTTGATAAAGGATATAAGTCTTGTCAGAAATTTATTAAGAAGCACTTGATTAAAGAGTTGCCTGCTATTATTAAATCTCAACTTTATAAAGACGCTAAATCCCTTTTTCAGGAACAAGCTCAAGAAAAGAAGAAAATTACTCCGGTTTATAAAGTTTTAGAAGAAAAGGGACCAGATCATATGAGACACTTTGTTATGGGCGTTTTTCTTGGGCAGAAATTAATAGCTAAAGGCAAGGGACTTTCAAAACAAGACGCAGAAACCGCAGCAGCCAAAAACGCTTTAGAAATAAAAAAATTGTAAAACAAAGTTTCAAACTAACTATATGTTAAGAATAAGACTTTTTAGAGTCGGTAAAAAGAATCAGCCGTTTTTCAAGATAGTGGTTACTGATAAAAGAAAACCTCCTCGGGCCGGTCGGTTTGTTGAACAAGTTGGTTTTTATAATCCTTTGAGCAAAGAAAAAAATCTAAAAGCAGAAAGGATTAGATATTGGCTTTCAATAGGCGCTAAGCCGTCAGCCACGGTTCATAATTTGCTAATTTCAGAAAACATTATTGAGGGAAAAAAGATTGGGGTTCATAAAAAGCCAAAAAAACAAGAAAAACCATTTCCTGCCCCTGCTGATTCAGCCTCTGTAGACAATGTTGCTTCAATGGAAGGAGTAACTACAACTAAACCAGAAGGAAAAAGCGCTGATACTAAAGCGTCCTAACCACACTCCTTAATCCGTCGGAGAGGTACCGAAGTTGGTCATAACGGCGCTGTTTCGAAAACAGTTGGTCCTTTTTAGGGGCACGTGGGTTCGAATCCCACCCTCTCCGCCTTCGCTTCGCCGAAGCTCGCAAGAGCGAAGCGAGGAGGCAATGCCTTCCTGGCAACTTTTCGAATAAACCTATAAAGTTGTATGCGTTGCATTCGTATGTTCTATTTTTTTAAGAAACGCAAAAAAGAACCAAAGAACTTAAAGGAAGTTTTGAAACAGATTGAAGAACTGGAAGAAAAACAGAAAAAGATTGTTTGCGAAATGGAAAGCCTTAAAAAAGGACAGAAATTTAGTATCCAAAAAATAGGAATGGTCAGATATAATCCTTTTCCCGATAGTATTGGCGGCAATCAGAGTTTTTCTATTGCTTTGCTTGACGCTAATAATAACGGAATAATAATTACCAGCCTCTATGTTAAAGAGGGAAACAGGGTTTACGGGAAACCAGTGAAGAATGGTCATTCAGAATATCAATTGTCTAAAGAAGAAAAAAGGGCAGTAGCCAGGGCTATATGTCCTTAATTTTCAATAATAAACTTTGTAAATATTCTATGTTAGAAAACTCTACTAAAAAACAAAATGATAATTTACAGACACGGCCTCCTGTGGTCGTGCTTTTGGGACATATTGATCACGGCAAAAGCTCTCTCCTTCAGGCAATTAAGGATCTTAAAATGAAAAATTCCAACCAAGCGCTTAAACCTGTTAAGCGCCCTGTTTGGAATGCTAAAGTTTCCAAACCAAGCGCTCAAAGTGTTGAGCGCTCGGTTTGGAAGACTATTGAAAAAGAATCCGGAGGGATTACTCAACACATTAGCGCTTATCAGACATGCGTCCTTGGAAAGAAAATTACTTTTTTTGATACCCCTGGACATGAAGCCTTTTCTCTGATGCGTTCTTTGGGGACTAAAATAGCTGATATTGCTATTTTAGTTATTGATACTTCGGAAGGGGTAAAAGCTCAAACTAAAGAAGCGATTTTGTATATTAAAAAAACCAGAATACAGACAATAGTTGCTTTGAATAAAATAGATAAACCTGAAAATGACCCAGAGAAAGTTAAAAGACAGCTTTCTCAAGAAGATATTTTAGTTGAGTCAATGGCTGGAAAAATTCCTTCAGTTGAAGTTTCCGCTAAAACCGGCCAGGGGATTTCCGAGCTTTTAGAAATGATATTATTGTTATCGGAAATGCAAGAGATAACAGCTGACTATCAAAAACCAGGACAGGGGATAGTTATTGAATCGTATCTGGATAATTTGCGAGGGCCAACCGCTACCTTGCTTTTGACTGATGGAAAACTAAAAAGAGGCGATATTATCGCTACTTGTTCCGCTTTTGTTAAAATTAAAAATTTAGAAAATTTCCAAAAAAAATCTATTAACAGGGCGCTGCCTTCCGAACCAGTCCTTATTTTTGGATTTAATCAAGTTCCAAAAGCAGGAGAAGAATTCAAGGTTTTTCCCTTTATGGAAACAGCTAAAAACTATGTTCAGGCAAATGTCTTTGAGGGAAAACAGGCTGATTTCAAGGAAATTTCAGAAGACCAAAGAATTCTGAATTTAATCTTAAAAGCTGATGTTTATGGGTCTATTGAGGCAATTAAAAAAGCCTTAAAAGAGCTTCCGCAAGACAAGGTCGTTTTAAGAATTCTAAAAATGGAGACCGGAGAGATAAATGAATCTGATTTGAAATTGGCAAAATCAGTCTTTGACGCGACAAAAACAGCCAGGACAAAAGTTTTGGCTTTTCGGGTAAAAATAAATCCCATTGCCCGAGATTTGGCTGAAAGAGAAAAGATAAAAATACTTAAATTTGAGGTGATTTATGATTTAATAGAAGGAGTCAAAAGTCTTATGGAAAAAATTATCAAGCCCGACGACATTAGAGTAGATTTAGGAAAAATTAAAATATTGATTAATTTTTTAGTTGAGAAACAGCGACAGATTGTTGGGGGCAAGATAATAGAGGGTGAAGCTAAAAAAGGAGCTCTGGTTGAGGTTTTTAGGAATGAAACCAAAATTGGCAAAGGTAAAATAGTTAACCTTCAAAAAGATAAAAAGAATATTGATTCAATCAAAAAAGGAGAAGAGTGCGGGCTCTTATTTGAGGGAGATATTAAGATTGAAGAAAAAGATATTTTGGCAATATATGTAGAAGAAAAAAGAAAAAAAGAACTTTAATGCCTCATTTACGTATTCAACGAGTTAATCGTTTAATTCAACAAGAGTTGTCAAGGATTATTTTAAGAGAATTAGACTTTTCTTTTGATGCTTTAATTACCCTAACCAGAGTTGAAACATCAGGCAATTTAATTCAAGCCAAAGTTTATATTTCAGTAATACCAGAAAATGACGCAAAAAGAGTTTTCTTTGTCTTAAATCAACGGATTTATTGGTTGCAGCAAAAACTAAACCAACGTTTAAAAATGAGGCCAGTTCCACGGATTAAATTTTTAGAAGAAAAAAAGACATCAGAAGCCCACAAAATTGAAGAAATTTTAGAGAAGACAGGGTCTGATTTTTTTATTTGACCTTTGTTTTTTTGTTTGTTAAAATAAAAAAATGATTGAAGTTAATAACTTAACTACCAGTTTAATTGAAGAAGATTTTTTAAAGAAAATTTGCCAGGAAGTTCTCAAAGGAGAAAAAAAAGAAGATAGAGATTTGTCAATTGCCTTAGTTGGACAGGGAAGAATGAGAAACGCAAATAAAAAATACCGGGGGAAAAACCGAATAACAGATGTTTTGGCTTTTCCGGAATCAAGGGCGCTGTTTGAAAAATTTAAAGTTGGGCCGGTTCAAAAAACTCAACAATTAGGGGAAATACTTATTTGTTATCGGGAAGTTAAAAAAAACGCGAAAAGACATAATACAACTTCTACTAAAGAATTGGCTCGGATTTTAATTCACGGCGTTCTGCATCTTTTAGGATATGACCACGAAAAGGATGAAGCCGAAGCAGAAGAAATGAGAAAAAAAGAAGAGTTTTATCTTAATTATGGCAAAAACTGATTTTATTACCGGCTTAGACATTGGGTCTAATACGATAAAAATCCTGACAGCGAAAAAGAGCCCTGATTTGGTTGATATTGAGATTTTATTCCAGGGCGAGGAGCCTTCTTTGGGAATAAGAAAAGGGGTGGTGATTGACCCAATAAAAGTTTCTGAAACTATCCAAAGTTTGGTAAAAAACGCAAAAACTGAAACCGGCCAGGATATTGATTCGGTTTATGTTAATATTAACGGAAGCCATATTTTTTCTACTTCTTCTCATGGCGCAATCGCTATTTCCCGGGCTGACCAAAAAGTTTCCGAAGAAGACATAGAAAGAGTCCTACAGGCGGCCCAGACTTTTTCTTTGCCAGCCAATAAAGAAATTTTAGATGTTTTCCCCAGAGAATTTATTGTTGACGGAGAAAAAGGCATAAAAGAAGTTTTGGGTATAGAGGGGGTGAGATTAGAAGCAGAAGTTTTAGTTTTAGCGGGATTCTCGCCTTATAAAAAAAATTTAGTTCAGGCGGTTTTAGGTTCAGGGCTTAAAATTTCCGATATTATCATCTCTCCTTTAGCCAGCTCTTTTGCTGTTCTCTCGCAGAAGCAAAAAGAACTAGGGGTAGCGCTTTTAGATATTGGCGCCGGCACTTCAAGTTTAGCGGTTTTTGAAGAAGGAGATTTAATCCATTTAGCAATATTTCCGATTGGTTCAAGCAATATTACCAATGACATTGCCATTGGCCTTAAAACAGATATTGATGTTGCTGAAAGAATAAAAATTGAATACGGCTCTTGTTTTCCAGGGAAAGAGAAAAAAGAAAAAATTGAAACAAAAGATGAAGAATCTTTGGTTTTTTCCCAGAAGATGCTGTGTAAAATTATTGAAGCCAGGGTCTCTGAAATTTTTGAAGAAACTCAAAAAGAATTAAAGAAAATCTCAAAACAAGAATTATTGCCGACAGGTTTAGTTTTAACAGGCGCCGGAGCCAAATTGCCCAAAATAATAGATTTGGCTAAAAAAGAATTGAAATTGCCTTGTCGGCTTGGCAAGCCATCAGGTTTTGTCGGCCTGGAAAAAGAGATGGCCTTTTCTGTTGCTTGCGGATTAGTTTTGAAAGGATTGGAAGTAAAGGAAACAGAACATTGGCAGGGCAACGGGTATTTGCTTAGAATTATAAAAAAGCTCGGAAATAGAATTAAAAAAGCATTCAGTATTCTTATTCCTTAATATATATGAAAAATTCAACAATGCCTAATCAAGAACCAAATGCTATTGAGAGAAAAGCAGGGCAAATAAAAAAAACATCGGAGAGTTTTGAAGAAAGAATAGGCGAGAAGGCGCTTGAAGAACTCTATGCTGAAAAAAAAGAAGCGTTGGAAAAAAGAGAATTACTGCTGGAAAAAGAAAAGCTTGTAAGGGAGAAATTAAAAGAGGAGGTAATGAAGATAAGGTTGAGTTTTAAGCTGAAAGAAGAGGCAAAACTAAAAGCAAAGCAAATTAAAAATCTTGACACCAAAGAAAGATTAAGGTATTTATTGGTTTTAGCCGAGAAGCAAGGGGTTGCCTTTGCCGTAAAAATAGCCAGAAATATGAAAGACGCTTACGCTTTAGATCTTTTTCACGATATTTTAGCTAGAGATAATCTTTATAAAAAATTTCCTAAATAATAATGTTGTTAGAACTATTAAATATACCGCTCCATCCAGTCCTTTGGTTTCTTATTTTATTTTTGATAATCGTATTCTCCATTTTCTTTTTTTGGGGCTTTCAAAAAAAAGAAAAGGGATATGTTTCCGGAAGCTTAGATAAAACTCTTTTTCTGATAATGATGCCCAGATACGATTCAGTACTAAAACAAGTGTCTCAAGAAGAAGAGAAAAAGATAATTGGCCAAATGGAGCAAATTTACGCTAATTTTCTTTATTTTAAGAAACAGGGGTTTTTCCAAAGGATAATTCATGGCCCTTTTTCAATAACTTTAGAAATCGCTTCTCAAGTTGGCAGCAGTGATATTTCTTTTTATGTAGCTGTTCCCAAGCCATTAGAAACCGCTTTTGAAAAATATGTCCAGGGGGTTTATCCCAGAGCAATGGTGGAAAAGATACCTCAAGATTATACTATCTTTGAACCAACCGGAAATACCGCAGGTTCTTATTTAAAGCTGAAAGAACATGCTTTTTTCCCTATTAATACTTATAAAAATTTAGACAGAGATCCTTTAGCAATGATTACCAATGCTTTGAGTAAAATTAACGCAGATGAAGGGGCGGCTATTCAGATAATTATCAGAACCCCGTCTGATGATATTTTTAAAAAAAGAGGAGACAAGGTGTTGTCTAAAATCAAACAGGGCATGGCAGTTAAACCCGCGATTGCCCAAGCTTCCCGTTCTTTTATCGTTGAACTTTTAAGGGAAATAATAGACCTTATTATTAGAGAGCCGGATAAGCCAAAAGAGAAATTAGAGATTAATGAAAAAATTGTTCAAGCGGTTGAAAGCAAGGTTCAGAAACAGGTTTTTGAAACCAATATCAGAATAGTTGCTGCTGCCCAAAACCAAGGCCGGGCAGAAGAAATTTTAAATCATATTCAAGGCGCTTTTGGTCAGTTTTCTCTTTCAGGGTTAAACGGTTTTTATCCAATAGAAATGAAAAAAGACAAATTGAGAAAATTTATTTATGATTTTAGTTTTAGAAATTTTAATCCAAACCAAGAGAATATTTTAAACATTGAAGAATTGACCAGTATTTATCATTTTCCGGTTCATTATCTTGAAACCCCTCATATTAAATCAGTCAAAAGCAAGACAAGCGCTCCGCCGTCCGAACTTCCGGACAAAGGATTAGTTTTAATGGGAACGCTGTCTTTTCGGGGAGAAACCAAAGATATTTATTTTGCGTCAGAAACAGACCGGCGAAGGCATTTTTACATTGTTGGTCAGACCGGTGTTGGTAAATCCGCTCTGTTGAGCGAGATGATTCGTCAGGACATTGAGCAAGGACGGGGCGTGGCAGTGGTTGACCCTCACGGAGAACTTATTGAAGCGACACTGGCTAACATTCCAGGAGATAGGATGGAAGATGTGGTTTTATTTGAACCCTTTGACCTTGACAGGCCAATGGGACTGAATATGTTGGAATATGACAGTCCGGAGCAAAAAGACTTTGCTGTCCAGGAAATGATAGCTATTTTTTATAAACTTTTTCCGCCGGAAATTATTGGTCCGATGTTTGAGCATTATATGAGAAACGCAATGCTTGCTTTAATGGCTGACAGAAAAGACCCCGGCACTTTGGTGGAAATTCCCAGAATTTTCACTGACCCTGAATTTATGAAAACTCGCTTAGAAAAAGTGGCTGACCCTATAGTTAGAAATTTTTGGCTTAGAGAATGGCAGCAGACCACTGGCCAGACCCGTTCCGATATGCTGGGTTATGTTGTTTCCAAAGTTGGCCGCTTTGTGGAAAATGAAATGATGAGGAACATTATTGGCCAGCCTCATTGCGGTTTTGATTTGGAAAAGATAATGAACCAGGGGAAAATATTTTTGGTTAATTTATCAAAAGGTTTTACCGGCGAGATTAACAGCTCTTTGCTCGGCTTGATTTTAGTTTCTAAAATTCAGATGGCGGCAATGAAAAGAGCCAGAATTTCCGAACATGAAAGAAAAGATTTCTATCTTTATATTGACGAGTTCCAGAATTTTACTACTGATTCCATTGCCACTATTTTGTCCGAGGCAAGAAAATATAAATTAAATTTAATTTTAGCCCATCAATACATTCCTCAATTGACCGAAGAAATTAGAAACGCGGTTTTGGGAAATGTGGGAACAATCGCCGCTTTTAGGGTTGGGGTTAATGACGCTGAATTTTTGGAAAAGCAATTTGAGCCGGAATTTTCCCGTTTTGACCTGGTAAACCTTGACAATTTTAATTTAATTGTTAAGATGTTAATAGAAAACAAAGTTTCTTCTCCTTTCAAAATGCAGACCTATCCACCGCAGAAAGGAAATCTGGAAGCAGTTGATTTAATTAAAAAAATATCAAAATTAAAATATGGACGTCCCCGGGAAATTGTTGAGGCTGAAATTCTTCAAAGGTCAAAATTAGGAGAACTTTAGTATTCCAAATCTGAAAGATTTGGAAACGAAAGTGTTCCAAATCTGAAAGATTTGGAAACGAAAACAAGATTATGAGAACCCCAGAAGGACGCACAGAAACAACACGACAAGAAACAGAAGAAGAAAAAACCCCCAGAACAGAAAAAGAGCGGGATTATGTTGAAAACATTAATAAAGAATTTCAAAGGAGAGAGGTATGGACAGAAGACCTTAAGAGCGCGCTTAAGAGCCTTGAAAAATTAGAGGAAGAAAGAGGAGAAGCTGTTGAACAGGGAAAAGATGGAAAAGAAACAGACATAGACAGAAAAATAGAAACAACGCGCCAGTCAATAGAATATTTGGTTGAAAGCATTACTGGCGAAAAAGTCAGAGCGGAAATTAATACAGACCAAGAAATAGCTAAAAGAATTATTGAAGAAGGGGTTGACGCAAGAGCTAAAGATGCGGCTGATGCTGAATTTAGAAGAATTGTTCAAGAAGGGGGCGAAGAATGGGACAAAATCTGCGCAGAAGTT
>JAHXGL010000011.1 GCA_019923655.1 Candidatus Nealsoniibacteriota bacterium | reverse complement strand
TAAAATGAACTATCCAAAGGTCTCAATAATAATTCTTAATTGGAATGGATTGAAAGACACTATTGAGTGTTTGGAATCTTTAAAAAAAATCACTTATCCAAATTATGAGGTGATTGTTGTTGATAATGGCTCAAAAGGCAATGAGGCTGATATTTTAGAAGAAAAATATAAAGATTATATTAAAGTGATTAAAAATAAAGAGAACCTGGGGTTTGCCGAAGGTAATAATGTAGGGATTAGGGGGGTTATGAGAGAGGGAGGGAGCGAATATGTTCTTGCTCTTAACAACGATACTACAGTTGAACCCGATTTTTTGGACAAATTAGTAGAATGTGTTGAGAAAGAGTCTCTGGTAGGCAGTATCCAGCCCAAAATGATTCTGGCAAAATTTAATTGTATTGACTCTGCGGGATTAGAATATTCTAAAAATGGTTTTGGGTTTAATAGGGCTGCATATGAACCGATTGATCAATATACCGAAGAAAAAGAAATTTTTGGATGCTGTGCTGGTGCCTGTTTATACAAAATAAAAGCCTTAGAAGATATTAAAATAGGCGATGAATGTTTTGATAAAGACTTTTTTGCTACTTACGAAGATTTTGATTTAGCCTTTAGATTGCAATGGGCAGGATGGAAATCTTGGTATTGCCCAAAAGCAATAGTTTATCATTTGCGAGGAAAGACAATAGGAACAAGAAGTAAATTTACAGCTTATTATAGAACCAGAAATCAAAATTGGAATTTGTTTAAAAACTTACCAAATAGATTTATTTTAAAAAATTTGCATTGGATTATTTTAGGCCAATTAGGACAAATTGGAATAAATCTATTAAAAGGAAGATTTTTTCTTTTACCGTCAATTTTACGAGGGAGATTAGATGGCTATTTCGGCCTCAGGAAAATTTTAAAAAGAAGAAAGAAGATTAAAAAAAGAGTAGATTTTTCAGAAATTGAGAAATTTCTGATTCTAAAATGGAGGGTGAAAACTCCCAAAGAAATTAAAATTTAAATATGGAAAGTCCAAGAGTTAGCGTCATAATGCCGGCTTATAATGGTGAAAAATTTATAGAAAGAGCGGTAAGAAGCGTCTTAATCCAAACTTTTCAAGATTTTGAAATAATAACGATTGACGACGGTTCTATTGATAAAACCGCAGAAATTATTAAGAGATTGCAAAAAGAAGATTCAAGGATAAGGTTAATTGAATTAAAAGAAAATACGGGGGGACCGGCAACCCCTCGAACAATAGCTTGTAAAGAAGCCAAGGGAGAATATATCGCTTTTTTGGACAGCGATGATTTATATTACCCGGAATATTTGGAGTTAAAAATAAAATATTTAGAAAAAAATCCCGAGGTTCATATATTAACAAGCCTTGCCTGGACTTTTGATGAAGAGACAAAGGAAATAATCAATTATGAACACGGCGGACCGGTTAATAATCTTATAAAGAAAAAAGCGCTTGAAGACGGAGAATATTTCAAGCAGAAACAAAACGGAGTAGATGAAATCGGGAATGTTTACCGGTACATATTAAAAAACGGATTGGATAGAATAAAATCAATATCTTCCAAGCCGTTAACTTTGTATTCAAGGCACCCTCTTCAGGGCTCTTATGTGGAAAACAAAGACCCCGTAATATTTGTTAAAAGAATAGAAAGTTTAATTGAGGATATTACTTATGAAAAAATAAACAATCTTAACCGGAAATTGCGAAAATTCTTTATTTTAGCTCATGGAATTTGGTACGCCCATTTGGGAAATTTTTATTGTTTGGCCGGCGATTTAAAAAAAGGAAGAGGGTTTTTTATAAAATCTTTAAAAATAAAAGCCAATTTGTTTTCCTCGGGCTTGTTATTTTTATCCTTTTTTGGATTTAGGGCCTACAGAAAAATAGAGTTTTTTTTAAGAACATTTCAGAGAAAAATTTTTTGGCGGTTGAAAACGACAATCAAAATATTAAAATACAAAACGAGTTATAATAAAGCAAGAGAAATTTTAACCCAATATAAATGAAAATTTTATTCGTCCAAGGTACCGAAAAAATATCAGGCGGAGAGAGAATAGCTTTAGATATTGCCAATAATTTAAGAAACGATTTTGAATCCGTTTTTTTTCTGCCTCAAAAACCAACCGAAGAAGCGCTTGGATTTTATAAAGAATTTAACCCCCATTATCCCAAGAAAATCGGTTTTAGAGAAGTGATAAAAGAGCTTATAAATGTAATTAACTTGATAAAACCTGATATTATTCATGCCCAAGGAACGCGCGCCGCTTTTTTTATTAAATTAGCTTATCTGGTTAGAAGTAAAAAAGAGAGATTTATCTATACTCTTCACGGCATACACTTTATCCATAAAACATTTCCGTTTAACCGTCTTTTTTTAATTTTTGAAAGATTGACAAATAAACTCGCAGATACTTTAATTTGCGTGGGCGAGGATGACTTTAATTTAGCCAAGAAATTGAGATTGATTAAAGAAGAAAAGCTTATTTTGATAAAAAACGGGATAGATTTTAAAAAATTTGAAAGTATTGAAAAAGGATTTTTAAGAGAAAAGTTTAATATAAAAAATGAGATTATTATCACTACCGCTTGCCGGCTTCATTATCAAAAAGACGTCGAAACCTTAATTAGAAGCATCAATTTATTGAGAAATTATCCTTTAATCTTTTTTATAGTGGGTGATGGGCCCGAAAGAAAAAAGTTGGAAATTTTAACAAAAAATTTTGGCCTGGAAAATAAAGTCAAATTTTTAGGCTTCCAAAAAGAAGTAGAGAAGATTTTAGCCGATTCTGACATTTTTGTTTTATCAACAAAATGGGAGGGCTTGCCTTTGGTCATTTTAGAAGCGTTGGCATTGAAAAAACCGGTTATCGGCTCGGCAGTAGGGGGAGTTAAAGAGCTGATTAAAGATAACTTAAACGGCTTTTTGTTTCAACTGGGAAGTGAAAAAGAATTAGCTCAAAAGATAAGAATTCTAATAGGGGATGAAAATTTGAGAAAAAAATTTGGAGAAAACGGCTTCAACCTGATTAAAGAAAATTACAATTTGCAAGAAATGATTAACGGTTATTCAAAACATTATGAAAATTCTTCAAGTAAGTAAGTTATATTTTCCCTGGATCGGAGGAGTGGAAAAAGCTGTTCAAGACATTGCCGAAGGGTTAAATGGAAAGGATAATTTTGAAATTGAGGTTTTAGTTTGTCAGCCGAGGGGTTGTGGGAAGATTGAAGAAATTAATGGGGTGAAGGTGACTAAAGCCGGAAGTTTGGGAATGTTTTGGGGGATGCCAATTTCTTTTTCTTTTTTAAGTTTATTTAAAAAACTCTCAAAAGAAGCGGATATTATTGATTTTCATTACCCCTTTCCTTTGGGCGATTTAGCCCTTTTTTTATTTAGACCAAAAGCAAAATTAATAGTTCATTATCATTCAGACATTGTTAGGCAAAAGATTTTTAATTTTTTGACTAAACCTTTTGTTAATCATACCTTAAAAAAAAGCCAAAAAATAATTGTTTCAAATCCAAATTTAATAAAAAGTTCTCCCTATTTGCAAAAATTTGAAGAAAAATGCGAAGTAGTTCCGTTTGGGGTTGATTTTAAGGAAATTGAAAATAATCTAAACGAAAAAGAGGTTGGGAAAATTAAAGAAAGATATGGTAATTTTGTTTTATTTGTGGGGCGATTAAATTATTACAAAGGGACAAAATATCTTATTGAAGCTATGAAAGATGTGAGAGCTAATTTAGTGATTATTGGCGAAGGACCAGAACTGGCAAATTACAAATTACAAATTACAAATTACAAACTAGAAGACAGAACATATTTTTTACCGCATTTAAGTGAAAAAGAATTAATAAATTTTTATAGGGCTTGTTCGGTTTTTGTTTTGCCTTCAATTTTTAGAAGCGAGGCATTTGGCATTGTCTTAATTGAGGCAATGGCTTGTGGGGCGCCTGTAATTTCCACAGAGCTTGGCACAGGCACAAGCTGGGTTAATGTTAACAATAAGACTGGCTTTGTTGTCCTGCCCAGGGATAGTTTAGCATTAGCGCAAGCAATTAAAAAGATTTTGGGAAACAAAAAAATGGCTCAGGGGTTTAGCCAAAATGCTTTGAAAAAGGCAAGAAAAGAATTTTCTTTAGAAGGAATGTTAAAGAAAACAGAAAAAGCTTATAAAAACCTTTTTTTAAGATATAAAAACAGCGCGAAAAAATTCATAAATACCTTAGTTAGGATTTGAAAGGGTTTGCGTAAATTGCCTGAATTTGTTAAAATAAGAGCATTAAACTACCCAACTTTAAAGTTTCCAAATCCTACGGATTTGGAAGACTATGGAACAGGCCTATATTCCTCAAAAACACCTGGAAAATAGAGAGGCGTTTTTTACCCTTAAATTTGGTAAAATTAAATATAGATGATAGGTGGTAAAAATTTGACACCATTGTTTTAGCGTAACGCTCAAAGCGTTGAGCGCTTGAAAAGGTCGAAATAGTTAAAATTGAGGGGAATACCCTCGTTGTAAATTTATGTTAATTGATGTTCTTTTTAGTTGGTTTGGAGTAATCCTTATTGCTCTTATAATTCTTCCACAAGCGATAAAAATCACCAAGGAATATGAAAGAGGGGTGATTTTCCGTTTAGGAAGAATAGCTGGCGTAAGGGGTCCGGGTCTATTTTTGATAATTCCTATTATTGATAAAATGGTCAAAATTGACCTGCGCGTAATTACTTTAGATGTTCCAGCCCAGGAAGTGATTACCAAAGATAACATCCCGATTACAGTTGACGCTGTTTTGTATTTTAAGATTTCAGACCCAATAAAAGCAACGATTGAAGTGGAAAATTACATGGTCGCTACTTCTCAAAACTCACAGACCTCTTTGCGGGGAGTGGTTGGCTCTTCAACTTTGGATGAACTTTTAGCTGAACGAGAAAAAATAGACCAAAAACTCCATGAAATTATTGACCATGCAACTGACCCATGGGGCATTAAAGTAACTGCTGTTGAGGTTAAACATATAGAAATTCCCAAAGACATGCAAAGGGCGATTGCCAAACAAGCAGAAGCGGAAAGGATGAAAAGAGCAAAGGTTATTTTGGCTGAAGGTGAGTTTTTAGCGGCGCAAAAAATAAGACAAGCCGGTGAAATTTTGAAAGCTGATCCGATTACTTTAAGATACCTTCAAACTTTGTCTGAAGCGGCAAAAGAGCCCAATACTACTATTTTATTCCCGGTTGAATTAATGGGGCTTTTTAATAAAATTAAAGAGATTAAATAGCCAAGTTTCCAAATCCGCAAGGATTTGGAAGACTGCGTTTCCAAACCCCTTCGTGGTTTGGAACACTAAAGTTTCCAAATTCGTTTCCAAATCCTACGGATTTGGAAGACTCCTACGGATTTGGAAGACTGCGTTTCCAAACCCCTTCGTGGTTTGGAACACTAATCTCAATGAACATTGGTTTTTTTACAGATACTTATGTTCCCCAGGTGAACGGGGTAGTGTCTTCGATTATTGCCTTTAAACAGGAATTAGAAAAACAGAACCATAAGGTTTATATTTTTGCTCCGAGCGTTCCCGGGTATAAAGATAATTTTAAGGAAAAAGCAAGAATTTTTAGGTTTAGGTCTTTTAAGTTTCTTTTTCAGCCCGAATACAGGGTTGCTCAGCCCTTTTGCTGGAAGTTTTTAAGACAAATATCAAAAATAAAGTTAGATATTATTCACGCTCATACCCCTTTCAGCTTAGGTGTTTTGGCGTTGCTCATTAGTTATTTGCAAAACCGGCCCCTGGTTTATACCCACCACGCTTTTTATCATGAATATGTAAAAATATATCTCTGGAAAGGAAGGCTTTTTCCGCCGAAAGTAGCGAAAAAAATTACGACTGCTTTTTGTAATAAATGCAATGCCATAATTGCTCCATCTTTTAAGGTAAAACATTTATTAAAAAAAGATGGAGTTAAAAAGAAAATTTTAGAATTGCCCAGCGGAATAAGCTTTCAAAATTTTGCCCAGCCCATAAAAAGCAATGATTTTCGCCGGAAGCACGGCATTTCCGACAAAGCCAATGTTCTTATTTTCGTGGGCAGAATAGCCAAGGAAAAAAATATTGAGTTTTTAATATCTGTTTTTGAGAAAATTTCTCAAGAATTAGATGATGTCTATTTTGTTTTGGTTGGCGATGGAATATATAGAGCAAAGTTAAATCTTTTTGCGGAAAAAATAGGTTCAAGGAAAAACATAATTTTTACCGGCTATCTTCAAGGTTCAGAATTAATAAAATCTTATCAAACCGCTGATATTTTTATTTATTCTTCTAAAACAGAAACCCAGGGATTGGTAGTGTTAGAAGCAGCTGCTTCTGGGCTGCCAATTGTCGCTCTTAAGGATTTAGCTTTTAAAAATATTTTAATAGATTCTTTCAACGGATACCTGGTTGCCGATGAAAGTGTAGAAGATTTTTCTCAAAAAGTAATCAAGATTTTAAAAAACTCTAAAATGTCTGAAAAAATGTCTCAAAACTCTAAAGCGCTTGCTCAAAAATTTTCCGTTTCAAATCAGACCAATAAATTAGTTGCTTTGTACCAAAGTTTAATGTAATTTAATATGTTTTGGCTTCATATTTTAATTTTTATTGCAGCGGTTTTATTTTTGTTTTTGTCAAGTGAATGGCTTGTTAAGTCCCTGACAAAGATTGCCTGTTTTTTGGGCTGGAGAGAATTTGTTCTTGCTTTTTTTATTATGGCTTTTGTCGGTTCTCTGCCTAATCTTTTTGTCGGAATAAATTCGATTTTGCGCGGAATTCCCGAGCTTGCTTTCGGCGAAATTGTTGGCGGGAACATTGTTGATTTGACTATTGCAGTGGCCTTAGCGGCGATAATTTCAAAGAACGGCTTAACAATAAAAAGCCGGACTGTCCAGGGAACAGCCATTTTTACTTTAATTGTCGCTATTCTGCCTTTATTGTTAATTCATGACCGGGTGCTGTCAAGAATGGATGGATTAATATTGCTTTTTACTTTTTTTGCGTATGCCTTTTGGCTTTTTTCAAAAGGAGAAAGATTTACCAGGGTTTTTGAAGAAACAGAAAAAGCAGTTGGCTTCAAAGACATTCTTAAAAATCTAGGTATTTTATTTAGTTCTTTAATTTTACTTCTTTTAGCGGCTGAAGGAATGGTTAGGTCAGCGGTCTTTTTCTCTGATGCTTTGAATTTTCCGATTGTTTTAATCGGGATTTTGATTGTTGGTATGGGCAATGCTTTGCCGGAACTTTTTTTTGGCATTCAAGCGGCTAAAAAAGGCGACGACTGGATGGTGCTTGGCGGTTTAATGGGAGCGGTAATCAGCGCGTCTGCTTTAATTTTAGGCATTATTGCTTTATTGCATCCGATTCATATTGGCAATGTTGATTTTTCTTTATTAGCCGTAGCCAGGTTTTTTCTTATCGTGGCCGCAGTATTTTTCCTATTATTTATCAAAACTGGACACAAAATCACCAGAAAAGAAGGAATAATTCTCCTTATTATTTATTTATCTTTTGTTGTTACTCAGGTTTTAGTTGTTTAGGAGAAAATGCGTAAGAAGAGATATATTTGTACATCTCTAAGATATCAAAATAATAAAATTAGGGGTCAAAGAGATTGCAAGTGATACAAAATTCTTGATTTGATTGCTTTTATTTGTTAAAATAATTCCAATGGAAGGATTTTTTTATATTTTATTTTATATTACAATTATCAGCGGAGGGGTTTTGATAATTGTTTTTTGGATTAAAAAATCAAAAACAGACCAAGAACAAGACAATGTCTTAAAAGATTTAGAGAGGCGATTAACCGACTTGATGATTGGCCAGCAAAAAGAAATCAGAGGAAGCGTAGACAATACTTCGCGGGCGATGAATGAGCAGATTTCTTCCTTTACCAGAGAAACGGTTCAAATCCGCCAGGACTTAAAACAAGTTCAGGAAACAATGAAAGGCATTTCTTCTTTCCAGGAAATCTTTAAATCGCCAAAACTTCGCGGCCAATGGGGGGAAGCGACTTTAGCCCATATTCTAAGCGAATATTTTCCAAGAGAACTTTATGAGTCAGAACATCTTTTTTCGTCAGGGGAGCAGGTTGATTTTGTTTTGAAACTTCCGGACAAGAAATTGCTGCCAATTGACGTTAAATTTTCTTCTGACAATTTTTTGAAAATGATTGAAGCTAAATCAGAAGAGGAAAGGATTTCTTTTCAAAAAAAATTTACCCAAGATGTAAAATTTAATATTGATAAAATCGCGGCAAAATATATTCTGCCTTCTGAAGGAACAGTTGACTATGGTTTGATGTATATTCCAGCAGAAGCCATCTTCCATAATATGATCTTTGATTTAAGAGATGAGAATATAGGGGAATATGCCAGAAAAAAGAAAATTGTGCTTACTTCGCCCAATACTATCTATTTAACTTTAAAGACAATTGAGCACTGGTTTAGAGATACTCGAATTTCTCACCAAACTCAGGAAATTTTGAAACGGCTTGATAAAATCCAGCAGGATTCAGGGAAATTAATGGAAGATTTCAGAAAACTGGGAGGTCATTTAAGGAACGCTGTCTCTACTTATGACAGTTCAGAGAAGCGCCTTAGTCTTTTTTCAGACAGAGTTGATAAGATGTTAGAAATAAAAGAAGAACCCAAAAAATTAAAATAATATGTTGGCAGTAATTAAGACCGGCGGGAAACAATATCTTGTTTCAGCCGGAGACAAAATAAAGATTGAGAAACTCAACGAAGAAAAAGGAAAAGAAATTATTTTTAACGATGTTTTATTATTGGAAAAAAACAAGAAAATAGAAATTGGAACCCCCTTGATTAAAGGCGCTAAAGTCCTCGCAAAAATCTTAAATCAGGACAAGGCTAAAAAAGTAATTATTTTTAAATATAAGGCTAAAAAACGTTATAAAGTAAAAAAAGGCCATAGACAGCCTTTCTCAGAGATAGAGATAATAAAAATATTAACCTAATGCGCTATCTTCGGCTTTCTAAAGCTGAAGACAAGGTTTCTTTATCAGCGTATTCTAATTCAGCGCCAACTGGCAAGCCCCGGCCCAAGCGGGTGACCCGCCTTGATTTGCCGTCTTCCGCGAGCCGGGTTTTTTTATTTAGAGCGCCTAATAGACTTTCTAAATACAAAGCTGTTGCCTCTCCTTCAGTGGTCGGATTAATAGCAATAATAATTTCTTTAAATTCACAGCCGGAAATTCCAAAATTTTCCGGCTCTTTAATTCTGTCCAATAATTCTTTTATTCGCAGTTCCTTATTTTTGCTTTTTTTTAGCGCGGAAATTGTTCCGCCCAGAATAAAATAAATGCCTTTATATTTTTTTGTTTTTTCAATTGACAGCAAATCAGTTTCTTTTTCAATTATACAGAGCAAAGTTTTATCACGGCCAGGATTATTGCAGATTGGACAGACCCCTGCTGTTGAAGAATCTTGAGAAGACTCAAAAAAATTAAAACAAAAAGAGCAAGTTTTTATAGTTTTTTTAAGATTGGTTACAGAGCTTAAAAAATCTTCAATTTTTTCTTTATCAAGCCGCATTAAATAAAAAACAAAACGAGCCGCTGTTCTGGGCCCGATTGTTGGGAACCTAGAAAACAATTCAATTAGTTTTTGAATAGAAGGAGGATAAGTCATTATTCTTGTTCCTGGTAATAGTCTTTTTCTAAATTTCTAAAACTTACTCTTCTATCGTCAAAATAGAGTTCAATGCTTCCAACCGGGCCATTGCGATGTTTGGCAATAATAATATCAGCAATATTCTTTCTGGTAGTGTCTTGTCGATATTTATCTTCCCGATAAATAAACAAAACTACGTCGCTATCCTGCTCTAAACTCCCGCTCTCTCTCAGGTCAGCCAATCTTGGTTTTTGCGGAGATCTTTGTTCTACTGCTCTTGATAGTTGAGAAAGGGCTAAAACCGGGATATTAAGCTCTTTGGCCAACCCCTTTAAAGACCGAGAGATTTCTGTTATTTGTTTGACTATTGGGTCGTTGGGGTTTCTGGCTTCCATTAGTTGCAAATAATCAACAATAAGCAGTCCTAATCCTTTGTCTGCTTGCAGTCTTCGAGCCATTGCTTTCATTTGAAGGATATTTGAAGAGGCAGAGTCGTCAATATAGATTGGCGTTTCGGATAAAACCCCCATTGCTTGTCTAATCCTGGCAAAATCATTATCTTCTCCTTCGCTGGAAAGACGGCCGGTTCTCAACCGCCACAAATCAACATTGGCTATGCTGGCAATTAATCTGTCTATTACCTGGTCTCTTGACATCTCTAAACTAAACAGTCCTACAGGCGCTTTTTGAGAAGTGGCAATATTAACAGCAATATTGATAGCTAAAGTTGATTTTCCTAAACTTGGCCTGGAAGCCAAAATTATTAAATCGGATTTCTGAAATCCGGCTAAAATGTTGTCTAAACCGGTAAAGCCGGTTGCTAATCCCCGAAGACCTCCCTTGTGTTTGGACAAATTGTCAATTCTTTCAAAAGCTTGCTCCAGTCCTTCTTTTACCGGCAGAAATTTTTGAGTTAAACTTTGTTGAGCAATGCTGAAAATTCTTTGTTCTGCTTTGTCTAAAAGCAAATCCGTGTCCTCGTTCTCGTTATAGCCGAGTTGTCCGATTTCATAACTGGCGTCAATCATTTCTCTTAAAACTTTTTTTCGCCGAACAATTTCAGCGTAATTTACAACATGGCTGGCTGTCGGAACAGAATTTATTAATTCGGTTAGATAGCTGTTTCCGCCGATTTCTTCCAAAAGATTTTTCCCTTTCAAACGATCAATAACAGCTAAAAGATCAATTGGTTCTCCTTTTTCAAAAAGATTCTGGCAGGCAAGATAAATTTTTTGATGACTTGTTCGATAAAAATCTTTTGGCTGTAAAAAGTCAGCCACTTTAATAATAGCGTTTTTATCAAGCATTAGACAGCCGAGCAAAGATTGCTCTGCTTCAATTGATTGCGGAGGAAGTTTGCTCTGTATTTCATTATTTGGAGAATTGTTTGCCATACACGTGAATTAAACGAAAAGAGGTGAAGCGTTAAGATAGCTTCATCTGTCTTGCAACATACTTTACAACATAACAAAGAAAGAGCTATGTGTCAAAAACATCTGATCTTGGGCCCTTTTTTGGTATCTTCAATTAAATAGCCCATTTGCTTGATTTTTGCCCTTGCGTTGTCAGCTTTTCGCCAATCTCCTTTCTCGCGATTTGTTTGTCTTTCTTTGATTAATTTAAGGACATCTTTAGGAATTTTGGTTTTTGGCTTTTGCCAAAAAATAAAATTAAAGATTCTGTCAATTTTTCTTAAAAACTTTAAAATATCTCCGGCGCTATCTCGGCCAAGCCTGTTTTTGTCCATTAAAGAATTTCCTTCATTTATTAACTTAAAAAGCACGGCTAAGGCTTTTGGCGTATTAAAATCATCTTCCATTGTTTTCTCAAATTCTTTTTTGAATTTTGAAATTTGTAATTTGTAATTTACTTGTCCTTTGTAGCCTGTAGTTTGGAGTTTATCTACAAATTCATCTATTTTTTCTAATTCTCTTTTACTTTGTAAGATTATATTTTCATTGTAATCAATAGGGGAGCGGTAATGATTCTTGATAACAAAAATCCTTAAAATTCGGGAAGAGTTCTTTTTTATAAAATCTTTGATAGTAATAAAATTATTCAAAGATTTTGCCATTTTTTGGCCCTTAATAGTTAAAAATCCCGAGTGCAGCCAGTATTTAACCATTGGCTTTTGGTCGGATATTGCTTCCATTTGGGCAATTTCCGCTTCGTGATGAGGAAAAATCAAATCTCTGGCGCCACCATGAATATCATACTGAGGGCCAAAAAACTTTTCAGTAATAGCTGTATCTTCAATATGCCAGCCAGGCCTTCCCGGTCCAAAAGGGCTTTTCCATTTTGGCTCTCCTGGCTTGGATAATTTCCAAAGACAAAAATCTCCTTTGTTTCTTTTTCTCTTGCTTTCATCTATCCGAGAAACAGCATCTTCTGCTTGAAGCGCGGTTCTTCTTGATAATTTTCCGTAATTTTTGAACTTCTTAATGTCGTAATAGATTCCATCTTTTTTTTGATAGGCAAAATTTTTTAGTAGGAGTCGTTTAATCTGGCTGATTATTTCTTTCATATAGTCGGTAGCTCTGGCATATTTTACTACACTATCAATCTTTAGCGCTTTTACATCTTTTAAGTATTCTTTTTCAAAAAATCTGGCTAATTTTTTGGTAGAAATTTTTTTCTCTTTTGCTCTTTTAATAATCTTATCGTCAATATCAGTAATATTTTGAAGATAAAAAACATCAAAACCTTTGTCTTTCAGGTATTTAACAATCATATCAAAAACAATATAGGTTCTGGCATGCCCAAGATGGGCAAAATCGTAAGGAGTAATGCCGCAGACAAAAAGATTTACCCTTTTACCTTTCTCCGGACTGCCCAGAAGCGCCCCGCCCCTTTTTCGAAAAGCACGGGGGCTACCGGGCAAGAAAACTTCTTTTTTCCGCGATAAAGTATTATAAAGCTTGAGCATGCTGTTTCTGTTTTAGTTTAGCAATTTTTTGCTTTTCCGTAAATGGTCAATGAAACTTTGCTTCATCTTCATGTTTTGCTCTCTGGGAGTGTGGGTTCAAGTCCACGCTTCTATCATTTGGCTTGCATATGTGATAAAATAATCTATATGTCTTTGGTTTTATATCGTAAATATCGGCCTCAAACTTTTTCAGAAATTATTGGCCAGGAGCATATTGTTCAGACCCTGACTAACGCTATTTGTTCGGGAATAATCTCTCACGCTTATTTGTTTGCCGGGCCAAAAGGGTCTGGTAAAACCAGTATGGCGCGGCTTTTGGCTAAAGCCTTTAACTGTTTTGACCGAAAGAAAAATGAATTTGAGCCCTGCAATAAATGCTTCTCTTGTTTAGAAATTATGCAGGGAAATTCAATAGATTTAATTGAAATTGACGCTGCTTCTCATCGCGGCATTGATGAAGTGCGGGAGTTGAGAGACGGCATAAAATTCGCTCCGACAAAATCAACGCATAAAGTGTTTATTTTAGATGAAGCGCACCAGTTTAGCAAGGACGCAGCTAACGCGCTTTTGAAAACCCTGGAAGAACCGCCAAGTCACGCTATTTTTATTTTAGCGACCACCGAGATTCACAAAATGATTCCAACCATTATTTCCCGTTGTCAGCGATTTGATTTCAGGAAATTGACTTTGTTGGAAATTGTTAAGCGGCTGGAAATTATTATTAAAAAAGAAAATGTTAAAATTGAAAAAGCTGCCTTAGAATTAATTGCCTTAAACTCTGGAGGGTCTATCAGAGACGGAGAAAGTTTATTGGATCAGGTTTTATCTTTTAAGGCAGGATTGAATAAAAAAGAAATAAAAGCCGAGGATATTAAAGATTTGTTGGGAATGGTAGAAACAGGTCTGATTAGCCTTTTCTGCGATTTAATTATTGAGAAAAAAGCGGCTGAAGCAATTAATTTTTTGAATGAAATTACAGACCGGGGTTTGGACTTTCAGGAATTTAGCAAAGCATTGATTAATTACTTAAGACAGGCATTGATTTTGCGCATCGCTGATATTCCTGTTGACAGGGAGGACAACCCTCTTATTACTGGTTTAACCAAAGAAGAATTGCAAAAACTTCAACAACAAGTGTCTAATTTTAACGAACAAGAAATTCGCAATATTCTAAAACTTTTTATAGAAGCTGAAAACAAAATAAAATATTCTTCAATCCCTCAATTGCCTTTGGAATTAGCAATAATAGAATCTTGCGAAATAACTTAATGCGGGGTGGTGTAATGGTCGCACAGGGGCTTTTGGAGCCTTCAGATCTAGGTTCGAATCCTAGCCCCGCAGCATACA
>JAHXGL010000010.1 GCA_019923655.1 Candidatus Nealsoniibacteriota bacterium | reverse complement strand
GTCCGGATTTTGTTGGTAAAAAGTTCTAACTTTTTACCATAACCCGCGACGGAATTGACAAGGTTTTTATAAATGTCTACAATAAATAATAATTGGGGCCAGACTCCAATCTGCTTTTAACAGGGTAAAGGCGCAAAGATGAGTTTCAAAATAGGATTTATATTTTTTTTAATAATTTTAGTAGCGAGTATTGGTCTGGTTGGTTTTTGGAATTGGCGGGAAATGGCTTTTTCCAAAGAAGATGTTAGGTTAGAAATTTTAGGGCCAAGAGAAGTGGAAATGGCTGAAAAAATTGAATATACGGTCAAGATTAGAAATGAAAGTCGGATTAGCTTAGAAGATGTTGAACTCATTTTTGAGTATCCAGCCCATTCTTTGCCTAAAGCGGGAAACCCAATAAGGGTTACCAAGCAATTAGAAGATATTCATCCTGGAGAGGAAAGAAGTTTTTCTTTTAGCGCTCGGCTGTTTGGCAAAAAGAACGAAACTAAAATAGCTCAGGCATTTTTGCTTTTTCGGCCAAAGGATTTGCAAGCTGTTTTTGAATCCTCTACCACTTTTACTACATTGATCAAAAATGTCCCTATTGTCTTTGAGTTTGACCTTCCTTCGCGGACTGAAGCTCCGCGTTTGCTTGATTTTTCCTTAAATTATTTTTCTAATTCTGTCTGGCCTCTTTTAGATTTAGGGATAAAAATTTTTTATCCTGTTGGTTTTGAATTTTTAGAAAGCCGGCCAACTGCTTTAGAAGAAACTGAATGGAATATTGGGCTTTTGAATCAAGGACAAGGAGGCCGAATAAACATTAAAGGGAGGTTGGTTGGCGAACCAAGAGAAACAAAGATTTTTAAGGCTCAACTTGGCCAATGGCAGCAAGGTCGGTTTGTGGTTTTAAAAGAAATATTTCAAGGAGTGGAAATTATTAAACCATTTCTTCATATTTTTCAACAGGTTAATCAATCTCCCAAGCTTATTGCTAATCCGGGTAAACTCTTGCATTATGAAATTTTCTTTAAAAATCTTGGCCAGACCATTTTACGAGACTTGTTTTTAGTAGTAAGATTAGAAGGTGAATTATTTGACTATTATACTTTGAACCCTGGAAATGGCAGAGCTACCGAGGACAACAGAGTCGTTATTTGGGATCATACAATAATGCCTAAGTTAAGAACTCTTTTACCATTAACCCAGGGCAAAGTTGAATTTTGGATTACAGTAAAAGATGATCCTGTTCCTCAAATTATTAACCCGACAATTAGAAACAGGGTTTCAATTGCCGGAATAGAACAAGAATTTGAGAATAAAATAAATTCCAAAATAAAAATTGAACAAATGGCTTTTTTTGAGGATGAGGCATTTAGAAATTTTGGCCCTGTTCCGCCCAAGGTTGGCGAAACTACTACATATACTATTGTTTGGCGAGCTAAAAATTATTATAACAAGGTTAAAAATGTAAAAATAAGAGCTGTTTTGCCCGAGCAAGTAGAGCTTACCAACAAGATTTTTCCGGAACAGGGATTTAATTTAACATTTGACTCGATAACCAGAGAGCTTGTTTGGAGCCTTGATTCTTTAGACCCCGGAGCTCCCGAACAAGTCATTACTTTTCAGATTGGTTTTACTCCTGATGATTTTCAAAAAAATCAATCCCCAGAGATTATTGGACAAGTTAAAATTTCCGGCGAAGATACCTGGACAAAACAGACAATAAAAGCAAGTGATGATTCAATTAATACTTCCTTGCCAGACGATCCATTTATAACTGAAGAAATGGGAATTGTTCAGTAGGAGAGGTCTGTGCCCAGGGGCAAGAAAATTGTTTATGAATAATCTTATGAATCAAATTACATCGTTGTGCAAGAGAAGAGGTTTTGTTTTTCCAAGTTCAGAGATTTATAGCGGTTTTGGCTCTTGTTATGATTTTGGACCTTTGGGCGTGGAGCTTAAAAATAATATTAAAAAAGCTTGGTGGAAAGAGATGCTGCAAAACCAAGAAGATGTTGTTGGTTTAGATGCTTCAATTTTAATGTCAGCCAAAGTTTGGCAGGCCTCAGGACATTTAACCGCTGGTTTTGCCGACGAGCTTGTTGATTGCAAAAAATGCCACCATCGTTTCAGAAAAGATTTTCTGGAAAAAAATAAGTGTCCGGATTGCGGGGGAGAATTAACCGAAGCAAGAAAATTTAATTTAATGATGAAGACTTTTGTCGGGCCAGTAGAAGATGAAGCCGCTCAAACCTATTTAAGAGCGGAAACCTGCCAGGGAATTTATGTTAATTTTTTAAATGTTTTGAACTCCAGCCGTCAAAAGATTCCTTTTGGCATTGCTCAAATTGGCAAAGCGTTCAGAAACGAGATTACTCCTGGAAATTTTATTTTTCGGATGAGAGAGTTTGAGCAAATGGAAATGCAATGGTTTTGCGAACCCAAACAAGCAGACAAGTTTTTTGATTTTTGGAAAGAGCAAAGAATAAAATGGTATTTGGGATTAGGCATCAAGAAAGAAAACATTAGAGCGATTGAAGTTCCAGAAAAAGAAAGAGCTCATTACGCTAAAAAACAAATTGATATTGAGTATAAGTTTGCTTTTGGCTGGAAAGAGATTGAAGGAATTCATAATCGCGGAGATTGGGACTTATCTAATCACGCAAAACATTCAAGGCAGGACCTTAGATATTTTGATGAAGCGGCTAAGGAAAAATATTTTCCGCATATTATTGAAACATCAGTTGGAGTAGAGAGGTCTTTTTTAGCTTTTCTCTGTGAAGCATATCAAGAAGTTGAGGGTGGTCGGACAAAAACCACAAAATCAAAAAAAGAAAAAGAAATTGTGCTTAAACTTCATCAAGATTTGGCGCCAATCAAAATTATTGTTCTGCCTTTAGTCAAAAACAAACTAAAAATAGTCAAAAAAGCCCGAGAAGTTTGGCAATTATTAAAACCCTGGTTTGTCTGTCAATACGATGACGCAGGTTCTATTGGTAGACGTTATCGCCGCGGAGACGAGATAGGTGTTTTATACGCAATTACTATTGATTTTGAAACCCTGGAACAAGAAGATGTTACTATTAGAGACAGAGATACTATGAAGCAAGAAAGAATAAAGATTAAGGAATTGATTGAATTTTTGAAAAGTAAATCAGTTATGGGTGATAGTCGTCTTAGTGGCTAACTCATTTACGAAAAGAGCTTGTTCAAATCATTGACATTGTTTAACCAAAATTATAAAATGTAAATGTATGAAATTATATATCACTCAATACATCGAAAACTTTTTACGAAAAGCAGAATATGAATACGATGAGGAAACTAAAAGTTGGTGTGCTAGTGTGAAAATTTTACCTGGGGTTTACGCTCAAGCAGACAGCGTAGAAAAAGTTAGGGAACAATTGGCAGAGGTAATTGAAGATTATATTTTAGTTGGTCTTCGAGAAAAACAGTTTCTGCCTGGATTTAAAAAATCAGCAAAAACACATGTCTAGTTTTTCTCCTCTTCCGCGAAGAATTTTAATAAGGAAATTGAGAAAATTAGGTTTTTCCGGTCCTTATTCAGCTACTAGACATGAATATATGAAGCGAGGCAGCGAAAAGATTTTCGCGCCAAATCCCCACGGAAAAGATATTGGTTTACCAATCGTAAAGAAAATCATTCGCCAGCTCAAAATATCAAATCAGGAATTTCTAGATCTCTAAATTTCATCTTTTTTATATTTTTGGCAGCTTTTCAAAGAGCTGTCCCTAGACAGTTTCCAAAATTTTTCTTTCTAATTTTCAATTTCAGAAAAAAAATCGATAATTCTGAGTTTGTCATTCTAATAATTGACAATGTTTTTGTAAATATTTATAATTATAATAATGATTGGGGTCTGGCCCCGCAATTTTTCGTGCCTAGCGGGGTCAGACCCCAGGGATCAGACCCATATGAAATTAGAACATTATCCATTAGAAAAACTTAAAAAAGAAATTTTAAAGATTGTTGTTAAGTATTTTGATACGAACGAATATAGAGTATTCTTTTTTGGTTCAAGGGTTAAAGGTGATAATTTTTCTCGTTCTGATATTGATATTGGCATAGAAGGACCAAAAGAAATTTCCGCTATATTCAAACTGGAGATTGAAGAAGAATTGGAAAAACTACCCCTTCTTTATAAAATTGATTTAGTTGATTTTAGGGGTGTTTCAGATAAGTTTAAAAATATGGCTTTAAGGCATATTGAAATAATTTCATGATAAATCCAATTGTAGAAGATTTTGAAAGAACAATTAAAAAATTAGAAGAGGTTTTGATTTTAGAGCGTGCTTAAAGGGGTCTGACCCCAAAAATATATGATTGCTAGTGGTGGAAATTTTACCCATAGAGCCCAAGAAGCGATTTTAACTGCTCAAAATATTGCCCAAGAAAGAGGACAGCAGCAGATTGACGCTTTGCATCTTTTACTTTCTTTGCTCTCCCAGGAACAAGGAGTGGTTTTGAATTTGCTTCAAAGATTAGCAGCTGATATTGAGGGATTAAAAAAGAAAACTAATGCCAGTCTAAATATTATTCCCACTATTGCAACGCCTCAAACATTTGGCCAATTTTATTTAACCCAGGATATGGCTAAAGTTTTAGAGCGGGCAAGACAAGAAGCAATGAAAATGGGAGATGAATATATTTCAGTTGAGCATCTATTTTTAGCTTTATTAAGCGTTGAAACCAAAGCCAAAGAAATTTTAGACAGGGCAAATTTTTTACAGCCAGGCGGGGGCGTTGCTTCTTTGGAGTTTGGCAAATTAGATTATGATACGGTTTTGAAAACATTAGCTCAAATTAGGGGCGGAACCAGAATTACTGACCCGGCGCCAGAATCAAAATATCAAGTGATTGAGAAATACGCTCGGAATTTAACTTCTTTGGCTCATCAGGGCAAACTTGACCCGGTTATTGGCCGGGAAAATGAGATTCAACGACTAATGCAGGTTTTGAACAGAAGAACCAAAAATAACCCGGTTTTAATCGGAGAAGCCGGGGTAGGCAAAACAGCTATTGCCGAAGGACTGGCTCAAAAAATTGTTTTTGGCCAAGTTCCAGAATCATTAAAAGATAAAGAAATCATTGCCTTGGACCTGGGGGCAATGATTGCCGGCACTAAATACAGGGGAGAGTTTGAAGACAGAATCAGGGCTTTGTTAAAAGAAATAAACCGGGCGGGCGGGAAATATGTTTTGTTTATTGACGAGCTTCATACTTTGGTTGGCGCGGGCGCGGCTGAAGGCGCTATGGATGCTTCAAATTTATTAAAACCAGCTTTGCAAAGAGGCGAGTTAAAAGCAATTGGCGCGACAACTTTGAAAGAATATCAAAAATATATTGAAAAAGACCCGGCCTTAGAGCGTAGGTTTCAACCAATCTATGTGGCAGAACCATCTATTGAAGACACGGTTGCTATTTTAAGAGGAATCAAAGAAAAATACGAACTTCATCACGGAGTAAAAATTAAAGATTCAGCCTTAAAGTCAGGCGCGGAATTAGCGGCCCGTTATATTACGGACCGGTTTCTGCCTGACAAGGCAGTTGATTTAATGGATGAAGCAATGAGCGCCTTGAGATTGGAAATTGAATCAGAGCCATTAGAATTAAACGAGCTGAAAAAAGAGATTCAGAAGAAAGAAATTGAAAGGCAAGCTTTAAGAAAAAATGAGAGAAAACAGAGAATAATTAGCCGACAATTAGCTGACTTGAAAGAAAAAGCAAAAGCGATTGAAGACAAGTGGCGGACAGAAAGAGAAGTCATTGTTAAGATTAAGAATTTTAAGGCAGAATTGGAAAAAGCCAGGTTTGAGCTTGAGACCGATTCTGATTTGCAAAAAACAGCTGAAATAAAATACGGCAAAATTCCTACACTGTTAAAAGGAATAAAATCAGCGGAAAAACAGCTGGAAAGATTGCAAAAAAACCGCGCCATATTAAAAGGAGAGATTTTAGATGAAGATATGGCAAAAGTGGTTTCTCGCTGGACCGGCATTCCAACGACCCAACTCTTGGAAGAAGAAGCAAGGAAACTGGAAAAGATGGAAGAAATAATCTCTCAAAGATTGGTTGGACAGAAAGAGGCAATTTCAGCAGTTGCCAGCGCTGTTCGTCGCGCTCGGGCTGGAATTTCAGAAGAAAACCGGCCATTGGGCTCTTTTATTTTTTTAGGGCCAACCGGCGTTGGCAAAACCGAATTAGCCCGGTCTTTAGCCCTATTTCTTTTTAATGATGAGAATGCTTTGATTCGGTTGGATATGTCAGAATATATGGAAAAACATACGGTTTCTAAAATGATTGGTTCTCCGCCCGGTTATGTGGGTTATGAAGAAGGGGGCCAGCTTACAGACAAGATTAGGAGAAGGCCTTACAGCGTTGTTTTGTTAGACGAAATTGAAAAAGCCCATCCTGAAGTTTTTAATATCTTGCTTCAAATTCTTGAAGATGGCCGCTTGACTGACGCTAAGGGCAGGGTTGCTTCTTTTAAGAACACTATTTTAATTATGACCTCTAATCTTGGGTCAGAGCATATTATCAAGATGGGCTCTCTTGGTTTTTTAGGAGACAGACAAAACCAGGAAAAACAGGACTTGAAAGAAAAAATAATGGAAGCGTTGAAACAGGAGTTTCGGCCGGAATTGTTGAACCGAATTGACGAAATTATTGTTTTTGATTATCTTGGCGAAGCGGAAATTAAAAAAATAGTTGATCTGGAATTAAAAAAGATTTGGCATCGCTTAAAAAACAAAAACATTGAAATTATAGTTACTGAAAAAGTAAAAGAGCTTTTGGCTAAACAGGGATTTGACGCTAATTTAGGCGCCAGGCCGATTAAGAGAATTATTCAAAAATTAGTTTTAGACCCTCTGGCTTTGAAGATTGTTACGGGCGAGATTTTTGAAGGCGAGAAAGTAAGAGTTGATTTAGAAGATAACCAAATTGTTTTTCAGGCATTGAAAACCGGGAAGGGCGCAAGAACGAGAGATGTCTGTTTTGCGACCGTCTAATTTCGTTGCTGGAAAATGTCTTGGGGAAATTACGCGTCAGCAGTTTTTTGGTTTGGTTTCCCTTGCTTTGGTTGCTATCTTTTCAAAAATTTGAGGATGATTTTGAACTAAATTAGCTAAAATTTTTCTATCAATCTCAATTTTGCATTTCTTGAGTCCGGCAATAAATTTGCTATAAGACATTCCGTGTTGACGGCAGGCAGAGTTAATTTTAATTTGCCAGAGTTTGCGGAAATCTCTTTTTTTGCGTCGTCGGTCGCGATAAGCATAGCTCCAGGCATGCATTAATGCTTCTTTTGCTGCTTTGTATTTTGATTTTCTGCCCCACTTAAAACCCTTAGCGTGTTTTAACACATTTTTTCTCCGTTTATGGGCAGTTGTTCCTCGTTTAACACGAACCATAAGATTTAATTAATGTCGCCCTAAAAGTTTCTTAATTTTTTTAGCTTCAGATGTGGAAACTTTAATTAATTTTCGGCTTTGTCTGATTCTTTTTCCTGATTTCTTTGCCCGATAATGGTCAAGTCCTGTCGGCCTTCTTAAGATTTTGCCGGTTTTGGTAATTTTGAAACGTTTAGTAATTGATTTCCTGCTTTTTAGTTTTGGCATCTAAATAGGAGTGTGAACTTATTTATTGAGCGTGTTGATTTTTTGATATTATCATTGTTAATCCTCGCGCTTCTCTTTTTAATTCTCTTTCAATTTTTATCGGAATAATATTTTTTAATACTTCCAAAAATTTATTCATTTTAGTTTTGGCAAAATCTCCAAGGGCTTTCTCTCTTCCTTTTAAGGGCATTTCTACTCTAACCCTGTCCCCTTTGTTCAGAAACTTTCCCGCCAAGTTTGCCCTGGTTTCTAAATCATGCGAAGAGATATTAAAAGTTAATCTTATTCCTTTTATTTCGTTGGTTTTGCGCTTATGGGTTAATCTTTCCTTTTTTTCTTCCTTGTAAAGGTATTTTCCATAATCCCCTAATTTACAAACTGGCGGCTCTGTTTTGTCAGCAACTTGAATTAAGTCCAAATTTTGTTTCGCTGCCATTTGAAGCGCTTCTCTCAAAGGCATAATTCCCAGCTGTTTGCCTGTTTCATCAATAACGCGAACTTGTTGCGCTCTTATTCTATTGTTGACTAATAGTTTTTTTATCAAAATTTTGTGTGCCCTGTTAGAAAAGCATAACGCAAAAACTACAGGATATCTATTTTGAACTAGGGTGGAGGTGGCGGGAACGACCCCGCGTCCAGAAACTTTGTTAAAATATTTCTACAGGTTTAGTCTGTTTTGTTTTTCATAGCGCTAAATAAAAATAGACAAAATTTTAGCGCCACTAAGCCCCTGCGTTTCCTTAGTCATTTGAGGCGGAATAACCAAGTATCTCGATATTATAACACCCTTTTTTGCTTATCGAGAATTAGCAAAGAGGATGCTGCTTTTAAGCGTAAGCCAAAGCAGGTTTTTGAAATAAGTTAGCACTTATGTTGTTTGTTAGTTTTTACAAGGCCTAACAACTTGACCTGCCTATTTTAACAAAAATCTCTGTCAATGCTTTCACCCCCAAGATTACTTTCCAATTTCCAAACTATGGATATTATGTTCTTAAAAGTCTTGTTTTCTCTCGTTCAAATTCTCTTTTTTTGATAGCTTTTCTTTTATCCGCTTTTTTCTTGCCCTTTCCGATTCCAAATTCAAGTTTGATTCTTCCTCTTTTAGTATACACCTTTAACGGGACTAAAGTCAAGCCCCTTTCTTTTACTTTGCCGATTAAATGCTTGATTTCCGATTTTCTTAAAAGAAGTTTTCTGGGGCGTTCGGGATTGTAATCAACAGGAGCGTTTTTGGGCTGATAGGGGGGAATGTTAGCTCCAACTAAATAAACCTCCTCGTTCCTTAAAACCACATAGGAGCCGGCTAAATTTATTCTACATCCTTTTATTGATTTAACCTCTTGGCCAAGCAAAGAAATCCCGGCTTCAAGTTTTTCCTTAATTTCATAATTGTAGTAAGCTTTTTTATTTTTGGCAAGAGTTGTCATAAGTTTAGCAAGCTTTTTTACTTGCCTTGCGCTGAACCGAAAGTTCTAGCGCAAGGTTTTCAGATAATGTTTTCATTGCCCTTTTATTTTAGCAGAAATTAGGATAAACTGAAATTATGATACGGCAAGAGATAATAAGATTGATTCAAAATTCAATACAAGGGCTCCAAAAAGAAAAGAGGCTGTTGAAGTTTGAAACGCCGGAAATTTTAGTTGAACGTCCGGAAGAAAAAATGCACGGAGATTATGCGGTTGGCATTGCTTTGCAGATTGCTAAGGATGTGAAGATGAATCCAATAAAAGTAGCGGAGATGATAAAATTAGAAGCTGAAAGAGTTTGTCAAAGAACGAAACTTAATATATTTGAGAAGATAGAAGCGGCCCAGCCAGGCTTTATCAATTTTTTTCTTACCAAAGAATATTTAATACAACAGCTTCATAAAGCATTACAGGAGAAAGAGAGGTATGGATCCAGTGAAAAAGGAAAGAATAAGATAGTGGTTATAGATTATTCTTCACCCAACATTGCTAAACTATTTGGTGTTGGCCATTTGCGTTCTACTATTATTGGACAGGCATTATATAATATTTATAAATTTTTGGGCTGGAAAGTTATTGGCGATAATCATTTGGGTGATTGGGGGACACAGTTTGGTAAATTAATTTATCAAATCAAGGACAAGGGATTAAAAGGTAGAAGTCAAAAGGAAAAGACAATCTTTTTTAAAGATTTAACAATAGAAGCATTAGAAAGATTATATGTTGATTTTCACAAAGAATCTCAAATTAACCCAAAATTAGAAGAGAAGGCGCGAAATTGGTTTAAAAAATTAGAACAAGGAGATAAGGAAACTAAAGAAATCTGGCAGGTTTGTTGCAATATAAGCTTAAAAGAGTTTGACAAAATTTACGCGCTTTTAGGAATAAAGATTGATTACTGCTTGGGCGAAAGTTTTTATCAAGACAAAATGAAGCCAATTATTGAAGATGCTGCCAAAAAAGGCATTAGCAGAAAGAGCCAGGGCGCTTTAGTAATTCCTTTGCCAGGGAGTAAAATCCCTTTTATGCTTTTGAAATCAGATGGAGCGACTACTTACGGAACAAGGGATTTAGCCGCCATAAAGTATAGAATGAAGAAATGGAAGCCGAATTTAATTATCTATGAAGTTGGCGCTGACCAAAAAACTTATTTTGAACAACTTTTTAAAACAGCGGAAATACTAAATTATGGTAAAAAAGAGCAATTTATTCATATTGCTCATGGACTTACCAGAAGGAAACATGGGAAATTTTCAACTCGGAAAGGACAAACTATTCATCTTGAAGGGGTTATAAAAGAGGCGATTGAAAAGGCCGGACAAATTATTGAAAGATCAGAAACTAGCAGGGGTTTATCAAAACAAGAGAAAAAAAAGGTTGCTATGGCAGTGGGAATTGGCGCTATTAAATACAATGATTTATCTCAACACTATAGCCGAGATATTATCTTTGATTGGAATAAGATTTTAAATCTTAAAGGAAATTCCGCGCCTTATATTCAATACACATTTGCTCGCTGTCGCAGTGTTTTGAAAAAAACAAAGGCAGAGGGCGATGAAACTTTGCTTTATCTTGCCAATTTGGTAATTAAAAAGAAGAGTGATAGAGATTTTAATAGGGAAGAATCAGAACTTTTGCGAATGATTTGTAAATTTCCAGAGATTATAGAGGAAGCGGCTGTCAAATTTTCTCCGAATTTAATTTGTAATTTTGCCTTTGATTTGGCTAAAGAATATAATCTATTTTATAATCTTCACCAAATAATTAAAGCAGAGACCAAAGAAAAGAGAATTTTTAGATTAGCGCTTACTTGCGCTGTGGCTCAAACATTAAAAAATGCCCTTTCTCTTTTGGGTATTTTTGCGCCAGAAAAGATGTAACTATGAAAAATCAATATTTTATTTTAAGGCATGGAGAATCTTTAAAGAACATAAAAAAGATTGCTTCTTGCTGGCCAGAGAAATTTTATTCGCCTTTAACTAAAAAAGGAGAAAAGCAAATTAAAGAAGTAGCTAAAAAGTTAAAAAAACAAAAGATTGATTTAATTTTCTTTTCAGACCTTTTGAGAACAAAGCAGACAGCTTTGATTGTCGGCAAAGAATTGGGATTAAAGCCAAAAATTGATAAAAGATTAAGAGAGAGTGATTACGGAATTTTTAACGGAAAAACCATAAATGAAACCGGAAAGTTTTGGGACAAAGAAGGAAAGCTTACGCCCTTAGAATATTATTCAAAAAGATTTCAAATTGCTCCCCAAAAAGGAGAAACCTATATTGAGATAGAAAAAAGAATGTTTGCCTTTATAAAAGAAATTGATAAAAAATATCAAGAGAAGAATATCTTAATTGTAAGTCATCAACGCCCCCTGACTTTATTGGAAAAAGTAATTTACAATTATGATTTACTAAAATTTGTGGAAATTATTACAGGGAAAAAAGAAATAAAAACAGGTAAATTCCGAAAATTATTATGGAAATAAATTTTCCTAAAATTGAAGAAAAAATCTTAAAATTCTGGCAAAAAAATAAGATTTTTGAAAGGACATTAAAGCAAAGAAAAGATTGTCCGCTTTTTAGTTTTTATGATGGTCCGCCCTTTGCGACCGGCTTACCTCACTATGGTCATATTTTAGCTTCTACGATTAAAGATGTAATTCCAAGATACTGGGCAATGAAAAGGTATTACGCGCCTCGTCGCTGGGGTTGGGATTGCCATGGTTTACCAATTGAAAATATCATTGAAAAAGAGATGAAAATTTCAGGTAAGAAAGAAATTGAAAAAATAGGCATTAAAGGATTTAACGCTTCTTGTAAAAAGGTAGTTTTGGCTTACGCGCGGGAATGGGGAAAGATGGTTAAGAGAATCGGTAGATTTGTTGATTTTGAAAACAGCTACAAGACAATGGACCAGGACTACATTGAGTCGGTTTGGTGGGCAATAAAAGAAATCTGGAAAAAAGGATTGATTTATGAAGGTAGAAAAGTTTTACTCTATTGTCCGAGGTGCGAATCTCCTATCTCTAATTTTGAAGTAGCAATGGATAATAGTTATCAAGAAAAGACCGAAGAAGCAATAATTGTAAAGTTTCTTGTTAGAAATTTTATTTGGTACGAGAAAAAAAATAAAGCAAAAAATGTCTTTTTTTTAGCGTGGACAACTACTCCATGGACTTTGCCCGGCAATATGGCTTTGGCAGTAAATGAAAAACTTGTCTATATCTTAGTTGAGCAGGGGGGAAAACTTTATTTGATAGCTGAATCAAGGAAAGGGGTTTTAGGAAAAGAATTTCAAGTTTTAAAAAAATATAAGGGCAAAGACCTGAAAGGGATTAAATATGAGCCATTGTATAAAATTAAGAAAGCAGAAGAGAATAAAAACAGGCATCAAGTTTTATTGGCTGATTTTGTAAGCGCAGAGGAGGGAACCGGTATTGTTCATATTGCCCCTGTTTATGGAGAGGATGATTATTCTTTGGGAATAAAGTTTGATTTGCCGATTATTCCTTTGATAGACAGCAAAGGTCATTTTAATGAAGACGCTCCGGAGTTTATTCACCGGCAATTTTTCAAAAAAGCGGATTTTTTTATAAAAGACAATCTTTTTCAGAAAAATCTTCTTTATAAAAAAGAAAAGATTACTCATTCTTATCCCTTTTGTTGGAGATGCGAAAATGTTTTATTTTATAACGCTATTCCGGCTTGGTTTATTAATATCCAAAAGATAAAAAAAAGATTGATTCAATTAAATAAAAAAATAAACTGGTATCCTTCTCACTTAAAATACGGCCGATTTTTAAAAGGCATAGAAAGCGCTCCTGATTGGACTATTTCCAGAAATCGTTATTGGGCTTCTCCTTTGCCGATTTGGAAATGTCAGAACAGAGAGTGCCAAAAAAATAAAGTAATTGGTTCAATCAAAGAATTGAAAAGTTTTAGTATTAGCAATAAGAAAATCAGAGACCTTCACAGGCCGTTTATAGACAAGATTATTCTTAGATGCGATGAATGCGGGGGAACAATGAAAAGAGTGTCAGAGGTGGTTGATTGTTGGTTGGAAGCCGCTTCAATGCCTTTTGCTGAGTTGCATTACCCTTTTCAGAATGAGAAATATTTCAAAAACCGCTTTCCAGCTCATTTTATAAGTGAATATATTCCTCAAACGCGAGCCTGGTTTTATGTTATGCATGTTGTTTCCGGGATTTTATTTAATAAAATTGCTTTTAAGAATGTAATTGCCACAGGGACAATTTTGAATGAAGAGGGGAAAAAGATGTCAAAATCAAAAAGAAATTTTCCCGACCCATGGGAAATAATTGATAAATATGGCGCGGACGCTTTAAGGTTTTATTTAATGTCCTCTTCGGCAATGAAGGGAGAAAACCTGTTTTTTTCAGAAAAAGAACTTAATGAAATTTATAGAAAAAATGTCTTATTGGTTTTGAATATTTTAGCTTTTTATCAGGACTATCAAATTAAAAAAACTGATTTTTCTAAAACATTAAAAAGCAAACATATTTTAGATAGATGGATTTTGTCGCGATTAAATTGCCTGATTGAAGAAGCGACTAATAAAATGGATAATTATGATGTTGTTTCAGCCACCAGAGGGATCAAGAGTTTTATCAGTGATATTTCTATTTGGTATTTAAGGAGATCCAGGGATAGATTTAAAAAAGGAGATATTCAGGGAATGAGAGTTTTTGGTCATCTCCTTTTTCAGTTATCTTTGATTGTTGCTCCATTTACTCCTTTTTTAGCCGAACATATTTATCAAACTATTACTAAACAAAAGAAAAAATCAGTTCATTTAGAAAATTGGCCCAAGAAAGATGAAAAGCTGATTGACCGGCAGTTAAATCAAAAAATGGAAAAAGTTAGAGAAATTATTGCTTTGGCTTTGGCAGAAAGAGCAAAGGCAAGAATAAAAGTTAAACAGCCGCTCGCAGAGCTTCAAGTTAAAACTAAAATTGATAAAGAATTAGCTGAACTGATTAAAGAAGAAATTAATGTAAAGAAGATTACTTTTGGCAAAAGTTTGAAATTAGACACCAAGATTACTTCAGAGCTTAAAGAGCAGGGAATGATTCGGGAAATTATCCGCCAAATTCAGGAAATGAGAAAAAAAGCCGGCTTAAAGCCGCAAAATAAAATTATAGTTAAGTATTCGGGACCAGACAAGGAATCCCTTGAAAAGAATAGAGATATAATTTTAGAACAAGCAAACATTGAAAAATTAACCTTGCTTGACGCGACCAAAAAGGTAATAGTAATTAAAAAAATTTAGGACTATGTTGGAAAAAGAATCATTATTTTCTAAACCAGAGGCGCCAACAGGAAAAGAAGAGAGACAAGAAGAGAGACA
>JAHXGL010000001.1 GCA_019923655.1 Candidatus Nealsoniibacteriota bacterium | reverse complement strand
TGTTTTACCCTAGCGAAGTTTTTCTAGTTCTTCAAGTTGTCTTTGAATTTCTTCCGGAGATAAGGGTTTAGTTCTTTGACGAAGTTTTTCTAATTCCCTGATTTGAGCTTGAATTTCTTTTTCTTTTAAAGGCTGAATCTCTCCCCTTAATTTATCCAGTTCTTCTAATTGTTTCTGAATCATTGCGTCTTGTTCTGTTTTTAACACAGGAATTTCTTCTTGTTTAATAACTGCTTCGTCCTGTTGTAATGGAACAATCAAGCTGGCAAGCCATAAGTATAGGACAACAATTACAAAAACCAGGATAACTATCGCGCCTATTTTTTGGTTTCTCGGCAGAGAATTTAATCGGCTCCGGCCATTTGCCAAAAAAACCCGGAATTTATTATTTAACATGTTTGAGTTTTTGATTAATTAATTGAATATATTTCGCGAAATCAACGCAATTTTTTCTGAAACTTTTAATAAAAAGTCCTTTGTCTAATGTTTCGTAGCGATGAACAATCCTGTTTCTTAAGCCCACCACTGGAGCAATTTTTTGAGCAAAATGTTTTGGCAAAATTCCTTTAGTTCCCAAGATATAAAAAGTTCCCTGAAAATCATCTGAAATTTTTAAATTTAATTCTCGAATAAAGTGCTGATTGATATCTAACATTAAATCAACTATTAATTGAAGAAGTCTTTCGGCGGTATGATATTTAAGAAAATCTAGTAGGATTTCTTTGTCTGAAAATTTAAGAATCTTTTTGGTTTCTTCTAAGTTTTTTAATATCTCTTCTATTTTTTGTAAAACAAAGGCTTTTTGAAAAGTCATTTTATTCTTTTTAATTTCTTCTTTAGTCTTTCAAACTTGTCATAATATAGGGGCTTTGTTTCAATATATTTCTTAAAAGCATACGCCCTTAAAGAATGAAAAATTAATGGATCGCTCTCATAGACAACCTGGCAATTTTTGAAAATGGCGTAAAAGAGCAGGGGCGAAGCTTTTTTTAAGTTCACCAGGTCAATATTTTCGCTTTTGAAAATCAAGGAAAGATCTATAATCAATTTTGCTTCATCTTCTAAATTTAAACCTTTTTTACTTAAATAAGCAACATCAAAATCACTTCCTTTGTAAATTTGGCCTGTAATTCTTGAACCGAAAAGCAAAATCATATCGCAAGAATATTTTCGAGCAATGTCTTGAATTTTTATTTTTGAAGTCCATACTTTCATCTTTCCCCCATTATAGCATATTGAAACAAGAAAGAAAACACAAACATTTTCATTTGCCAACTTGTTTCCAGGAGTGTGAAATCCGAATCTCACACTCCTAGCAAGTTTCTTGCATAAGGCCAGAAAATCAAAACTCCAATAATAATACACCCGATTGCCAATAAAAGCGACGCGCCTGCCATCATATCTTTAATTTTTTTGACTTTTGCGTTAATGGCTGGCTCAAACGCATCTACTGTTTTCTCAAAAATAGAATTGAGTATTTCCATAGATAAAGTAAAGAATATTGTCAAAAATAGAACAGCCCTTTCCACAGAAGATAAAGGGATACCAAATATTAAAAATAGGACGAACAAGGATATTATTATTTGAATACGAAATGCTTGCTGTTCCCAAAACACATCACATAATCCTTGAAAAGCGTGTTGAAAGCTTGATTTAAGTTTTTTCCACGCAAAAAACTTCATAAAAGTAAATCAATGAGATATTTCTTGCTTTTATTTTAGCATCTTTTTGCGTGGTTTGCAAGTTTTTTTGCTAAATCTGATTTATAAGCTATAATGCCATAATGTCGCGTTTTACTCATCTCCATGTCCATTCTCACTATTCCCTGCTTGACGGCCTGCCTAAAATTGACCTTCTTTTGGATTATGTCAAAAAATTAGGCATGGAGTCAGTTGCTCTTACTGACCATGGAAATATCTACGGCGCAGTGGAATTTTATAAAAAAGCAAAAGAAAAGGGAATAAAGCCAATTATTGGCTGCGAGTTTTATTTAGCCCTTACTAAAATGGACCTTAAACGGCCAAACATTGACGACAAAAGATATCACTTAACATTGCTGGTCAAAAACGAACAGGGCTATAAAAACTTGGTCAAGTTGATTACTCAAGCCCATCTTAAGGGCTTTTATTACAAGCCAAGGATTGACGAGGAATTGCTTACCAAACACAGCTCTGGTTTAATTTGTCTTTCCGGTTGCTTGCAGGGAAAAATTCCCAAACTTATTCTGGCATCAAAAATGGCTGATGCGTACCAAATCGCCTTCAAATATCAGGAAATTTTCGGGCAAGACAATTTTTATTTAGAAATCCAGCATCATCCGAATATTTCAGACCAAAAAACCGTTAATAAAGGGCTGATAGCTATTTCAACTAAACTGAACATACCCTTAGTAGCCACCAATGATGTCCATTACTTAAAACCAGAAGACGCTGAAGCCCAGGATGTTTTAATGATGATTAATACCGGCAGTAATTCAAACGATTCTGAACGACTAACAATGAAGATGGATGACTTCTCAATGCATTCTCCTCAAAAAATGGCTGATTTTTTCAAAGGAACGCCCCAAGCCCTACTAAACACTCAAAAAATTGTTGATGATTGTCATTTTGAATTCAAATTAGGGGAAATCAAACTTCCCAGTTTTCCTTTGCCAGAGGCTAAAAAAGCCGATGATTACTTAAAAGAGCTTTGCGTTCAAGGATTAAAAAAAAGAAATCTAAAACCGAACAGAGAAATCAAAGACCGCTTAGAATACGAACTTTCAGTAATCAAAGAGATGGGATTCGCGTCTTATTTTCTGATAGTTCAAGATTTTGTTAACTGGGCAAAACAAAACAGAATTGTCACAGGCCCGGGCAGGGGTTCGGTGGCTGGCTCCCTGGTGTCTTATTTATTAAACATAACCAATGTTGATCCAATAAAATACAATCTTTTATTTGAACGGTTTTTAACTTTGGGCCGTTCTGCCAGCCCCCCTGACTTTGACCTTGATTTTACCGACCGAAGAAGAAACGAGGTAATAAATTATGTTGCTCAAAAATACGGCCAGGATAAAGTGGCTCAAATTATTACTTTCGGCACTATGGCTGCCAGAGCAGTAGTAAGAGATGTTGGCAGAGCATTAAACTACCCTTATTCTTTTTGCGACCGCTTGGCTAAAATGATTCCCTTTGGCTGGACTTTGGATAAAACTCTGGCGAACGCAGATGAATTCCGCCAGCTCTATATTACCGATCCCTCGGCAAAAAAACTAATTGATTTTGCCATAAAATTAGAAGGCGTAGCTCGCCACGCCTCCACTCATGCTTGCGGCGTAGTTATTTCAGACACAGCCCTGGATGAAATTGTTCCCCTTCAACATCCCAGCCAAAAAGACCAAACTATTGTTACTCAATACGAAATGCATTCAATTGAGGACTTGGGCTTATTAAAAATAGATTTATTGGGATTGAAAAATCTAACTATTATTGAAGACACTTTGGCCAGAATTTATAAAGTTCAAGATAAGCAAATTGATATTGAAACCATTCCTTTTGACGATAAAAAAACTTATAAATTACTTCAGACCGGGGAAACAGTAGGGGTATTTCAACTGGAATCACCGGGGATGCAAAGATATTTAAAACAATTAAAGCCGACGGAATTTGAAGATATTATTGCCATGGTTTCTCTTTACCGACCTGGACCCATCCAGTTAATTCCGGATTACATTGCCGGCAAACACAAAAAGAAAAAAATTGAATATCTTCATCCAAAATTAAAGCCGATTTTAGAATCAACTTACGGAATTTGTGTTTCTGGAGATTCGCTTGTACAAACTGCTAATCCGGGGGGAATCCATCAAATCTGTGAGTTAGTGAACTCACCTACCAAAGTTAGTGTTCAATCTTTAGATTTTAGTAAAGACCAATTTCAAAAGAAAAATATCACCCATAAATTTAATAATGGAATGAAAAATGTTTATGAAATTAGATTAAGAACTGGTAAAAAAATAAAAGCCACTGAAGATCATCAATTTTTAACTCCGGAAGGATGGAAAAAATTAAGAGAATTAAACCGCGGTGATTTTTTAGCGACACCCAAAAAATTATTCACCGGTAAAAGAAAATTCAATAAAAATAAACTAAAAGTGTTGGCCTATCTTATTGCCGATGGGGCACTAACCGAAAAGCTTAGTTGTTATTTTGTCAATAAAAATGCTTTATTGTTAAAAGATTTCAAGAAATCGGCTGAATCCTCTTTCAAGAACGTTAAGATTAATTTCACCAAACATATTAGAAATGTAAAAAGAGCTATCCCCATAAAAATAAACCATTCCGGCTCTCTCTATCATCAACCCAATGCTATTTTAAAATGGTTAAGAGGATTAGGACTAAAATACAAATTAGGAGGTAAGAGCTCGGCTGAAAAATTTTTTCCCCCTTTTGTGTTTGAACTTAATGAGAAATGTATTTGTACTTTTTTAGCTACCCTGTGGGATTGTGATGGCGGTATTGCCAAAAAAATGGCTTACATCACTACCATATCTGAAAAATTAGCATATAACACCCAAACACTTCTGCTTAAATTGGGGATAAATAGTTATATTTATATAACGGAAAAATATAAAAGTAGAAACAATAAAACAATGCAGGTTTTTAGAGTCTACGTTTATGATCTCGGGCTTTTTTCAAAAAAGATTGGTAGGTTGATGTTAAGTAATAAAAAAGAAAGGCTAATAGAAACAGATAAAAGAGGTGCTTCAAGTTGTAATGAATTCGTCCTACGCGAACTCTTTTTCAAAAAACTTAATGATTACTTAGAAAAAACTCATCTCTCGAAACGGGCTTTTTGCAGATTATATAAAGTCAATAGAAGTAATTTATGGGGCAAACTAAATAAAATTAGAAACCGACTAAATATTAAAATTGCTCAGAAAATAGCAAATATCATCAATGATGAAAAACTTAAAAGAATAGTTAAGAATAACAATGTAAGATGGGAAGATATAGTTTTAATTACTCATGCTGGAAAAGAATGTGTTTACGATATAGAGGTTGAAAAAACGCATAATTTTATCGTAAATAATATCTTATCTCATAATTGTTTGTATCAGGAACAAGTAATGGAAATTGCCAAAGAACTGGCCAGCTTTACTCTTTCCGAGGCTGATGTTCTAAGAAAAGCGATTGGAAAAAAAATTAAAAAACTCCTTATGGAGCAAAAAGAGAAATTCATCAAAGGAATGAAAGCGAACGGAATAGAAGAAACAACTACTCAAAAAATCTGGGCCTGGATTGAACCCTTTGCCAGTTACAGCTTCAACCGAAGTCACGCAGCTTGTTACGCCACTATTGCCTATCAAACAGCTTACTTAAAAACTCATTTCCCGGTAGAATTTATGGCAGCGGCTTTGACCTCTGAAAGAAACGATATTACCAGAATTGCTGTTTTAATTCAGGAATGTAAAAACATGGGAATCAGAGTCCTGGCTCCGGATATAAATGAAAGTTTTATTTTTTTCAGCGTCGTACCCAAACTAAATCAAATTCGTTTTGGTTTGTCAGCAATTAAAAATGTCGGGACTAATATCGTTGAAACAATAGTTAAAGAAAGAAAGGCTAACGGTCCATATCTTTCAATTCAGGACTTCATCTCAAGAATAAGCTGTCCGGAGTTAAATAAAAAATCTTTAGAAAGCTTGATTAAAACAGGGGCCTTTGATAAGATGTTAGAAAGAAATCAGTTGTTGTTTAATTTAGAACGGCTTTTAGAATATTCTCGCGAGAACCAGAAAGCAAAACAAAACAACCAAACAGGATTATTTGACAACGCAGGATTTAATAATGAAATTCGCTTATTAGCCGCAGAACCAGCCCCAACTGAAACTAAATTGGCGTGGGAAAAAGAATTATTAGGCCTTTTTATCAGCAGTCATCCCTTACATCCTTTTAAGAAAATTTTGGAGAAAAAAACACTGGCTATCGCTAAAATTTCAAGCAGGACTCTTGGAAAAAGAGTAATGCTCGGCGGAATTATTTCCAAAATTGTTAAGATTACCACCAAAACCGACCAAACAATGCTTTTTATTAATTTGGAAGACCTTACCGATAAGATTGAAGTGGTTGTTTTCCCTGATATAATTAAAAGGAACTCAACCCTTCTCATCGAAAACAAAATTGTTTTAATTGAAGGCAGGATAGACAGCAGGGGCGGAACGCTAAAATTAATCTGCGAAGAAATCCAAGAAATTACATCCAATGAAACGCAATAAAAAAGCGTGCAACGCAGACCATCGAAAATTAGGAGAACTACTTGACTTGTTTTCGTTTCATGACATTGCTCCGGCAATGGTATTTTGGCATCCTAAAGGAATGATAATCATAAATGAATTGCGGAATTATATCAGAGAACTTCAGAAAGAAAGAGGGTATCTGGAAACCGCGACCCCGCTCTTGGTTAAAAAAGAACTTTATAAAATTTCCGGGCATTGGGAGCATTATCAGGAAAATATTTGGTCGCTTAAAATCGAAAATCAAGCTTTTGCCTTAAAACCAATGAGTTGTCCGGAAACAGTTTATATTTACGCCTCAAAAATTAGAAGCTATAAAGACCTGCCGCTTCGTTTTTCTGAATTCGGTTATGTTCACCGAAGAGAAAAAAGCGGTGTCTTGACCGGACTTTTTCGGGTTTATGGATTTATTCAAGACGACGCCCATATTTTTTGCCGGCCCGACCAGATATTTACTGAAATAAATAATGTTTTAAAATTACTGACAAAAATTCATAAAACTTTTAACTTAAAGACATCTTTCGCTCTTGCCACCAAGCCTTCAAAAGCAATGGGAGATCTAAAGCTCTGGAAAAAAGCGGAAAATTCCCTGGAATTTGCCTTAAAGAAACGCAAATTAAGGTATGAAACCAGGCCTAAAGACGGCGCTTTTTACGGTCCGAAGATTGATGTAGATGTTGAAGATTCTCTGGGTCGCAAATGGACATTAGCTACAATTCAACTGGACTTTCAGATACCGAGCAAATTTAACCTGTTTTACATTGACCAAAAAGGAAAAAAACAAGAACCGGTTATAATTCACCGTTCTTCTATTGGGTCATTTGAACGATTTATCGGAATTCTGCTTGAGCATTATAACGGCAGTCTTCCTTTTTGGCTTTCCCCTGTCCAAATATGGATTATCCCTATTGGAAAACAGCATACCAAATACGCGCAAGACGCAATGAAAAAATTTATTAAAAACAATTATCGCTGCGAATTAAAAGATACCAACGAAACTATGTCAAAGAAGATTCGCGAAGGAGAAATCCAGAAAATCCCTTATCTTTTAGTCCTTGGCGATAAAGAAATAAATACCCAAACTGTCAGAATAAGACAACGAGGCAAAGGCGACATTGGAGCGATAAACATAGAAAAGTTTATTGCCAAAATTAAAACGGACGCAGATAACAAGCGATTCTAATATGGCTGAAATTTCTCATTCAACTAAAAAACTCATTCAACAATACCTTCTCTGGAATAAATCTTTGCAGTCCAAAGAGGACGCACCTACTATTCATGTTGACGAAGTAGCTTCTACTATGGCTGCTTTTTATGAAAAAATAAGAGGAGTGGTTGACTGGCGCGAAGAACATCTTTTGAGGAAAACAGCTATTGAGAGAATCTTAAAAAGACGGCTCTTTTTTAAAAAAAATGGCGAACAAATCGCCGCCTTATTTGTGCAAGAGCTAATCAGGGGAGGACATTTCCCAAATGATACGGTTCCTGAAAACCAAATCCAAGACATTCAAAGAACGATAGATAAATACATTTTTATACTTGAAAATAGCCCTATTCCGCCGCGCACCAAACAAAAGTCCCAACTTCATAGCTGGATTTTAGGAATCGCTGCTTGCGAAATAGAAGAAATTCTCTCTTCACCTATTAAAGAAAATGCCCTGATAGATTATATGACAGACGCAATGCAGGCAAGAATTAAAGTGCAAGAGGGTCTTTTTGTTATTGGCGGACTGAAAGAAACGACTAAACGGACTCAAATCTATATTGCGGTTCAGAGAGCTCTTTTCAGATTAGATCCCCCAATAATTAGCTATCATCTATTGAAAAAGAAATTTTCTGATTGGTCAATTCTTTCTTTGCCTGATCTTCAAGAACAAGAAATAGCTCAACGCATTTACGCGATATGGACAAATATTACCAAAGAACTAAACCATCCCCTATCACACAAATTCTACAAGGTTTGCGAAAGATACGACACTCCCTATCTGCTCTTTGGCGATATTCTTACTGAAGATCCATTAAAAGCTCAACAAAAAATTTCTCAACCCGAAACATTGGAAAATCTAATCAAAGAATCCTACAACAAAAGAGCCAAAACCCTTAAATCAAGAATTAGCAGAGCAGCTGTCTATGCTACAATATCTATCTTTCTTACCAATATGCTCGTTCTTTACGCTCTTGAAATTCCTTTCACTTTATTTGTCATGGGACAGCCGTTTGGATGGATTTCTCGCCTTATAAGCGTTCTTGGTCCCACTCTATTAATGTTCTTTTTAATATTTACTATCAAACTTCCCAAAAAAGAAAATCTTCAAATGGTAATCATGGAAACAATGAAAATTGTTTACCAAAACAAAAGAGAAGATGTTTACGAAATTAAGGTTCCTCCCAAAAGGGGTATTATCTTAAAAACAATAATTACTTTTTTTTACTTTTTGTGTTTTTGCTTGTCTTACGGATTAATACTCTGGGCTCTTCAGCAATTTCAAGTGCCAATAATTACCCAAGCAACTTCTTTAGTATTTATTTCTTTGATTGCTTTTGCCGGGATAAAACTCAGAGAAAAATCTAAAGAATTGCAAATTATTGAAACTAAAGAGGGATTTTTTCATTTTATGGGCGACTTATTTTCTATACCTATAGTTCAAATAGGAAAAAGATTATCCTGTTGGTGGACGAAAAACAATGCTTTGGCGCTCTTATTTGTCTCTTTAATTGATATGCCTTTTCAGCTTTTTGTGGAATTTTTGGAACAATGGCGATATTTCCTAAAAGAGAAAAGGGAAGAAATACACTAAAGCATCAACAATGAACAATGAATATGAAATATCACATTATCACCTATGGCTGTCAAATGAATAAAGCTGATTCTGAAAGGATTGCAACGGTTTTAGAACGCAAAGGATATCTACCCGCAAGAAATATAAAGCAAGCCTCTTTTGTTGTGGTTAATATGTGTTCGGTCAGACAATCAGCTGTTGACCGCGTTTATAATAAAATTAAAAACCTAAAAGACAAGCAAATTATTATTACCGGCTGTATCTTAAAACAAGACAGAACCAAATTAAAAAAAAACAAGTGCGAAATTATAGATTTTAAAGATTTATTTAAGATAGAGCCAAAAATTATTTATCCTGAATGCTTTGTTCCAATTATGGAGGGCTGTAATAATTTTTGCGCTTATTGCGTTGTTCCATATACCAGAGGCAGAGAGCAATATAGAAAAGAAGCAGAAATTATTAATGAAGCAACTACGCTGATTAAAAAAGGATGTCCAAAAATAACCCTGCTTGGTCAAAATGTAAATAGCTATCCTAATTTTTCAACGCTGCTTACTAAAATAAATAATCTTCCTGGAAATTTCAAAATAACTTTTTTAACCAGTCATCCCAAGGACTTTTCCGCTCAGTTAATTGATGTTATGGCTAAATCTACTAAAATCATTAAGCATCTCAATTTGCCGGTTCAATCAGGAGATGATGATATCTTAAAAAGAATGAACAGGCCTTACACAGTCCAGCAATACAAAAATTTAGTTGCCAGAATTCGCAAAAAAATTCCTGACATCAGATTATCAACTGACATTATTGTCGGCTTCCCAGGAGAAACTAAAAAACAGTTTGAACGCACCGTCAAATTATTTAAAGAAATTAAATTCAACGCGGCTTATATTTCCAAATACTCTCCCCGTCCGGGAACAGCCGCCTTCAAAATGAAAGACAATGTCCCCTTAGAAGAAAAAAAAAGAAGAACCAAATGCTTAAGAAACTTATTGTCATCTTAGGGCCAACCGCTGTTGGAAAATCAGAACTGGCAATAAAACTCGCTAAGAAATTCAATGGTGAGATTGTTTCAGCCGACTCCAGACAGATATATAAAGGAATGGATATTGGAACGGGAAAGATTGCCCCTGATACACCAAATTCTTTGACGCATGCGTTTACCCACCAAGAAGTTCCTCATTATTGTATTGATGTGGTTTCGCCAGTTAAGATATTTACCGTAATTCAATATACCAAATTGGCGCTCGCGGCAATACGCAAAATTTTCAAAAAACGCAAAATTCCTATTCTTTGCGGCGGAACAGGGTTTTATATTAAAGCGATTATTGACGGCTTAACAATTCCCAAAGTTGAACCGGACTGGAAATTAAGAGCCAAATTAGAACCAAAACCAGCAGAAGAATTGTTTAATAAATTAAAAAAACTTGACCCAAACAGAGCAAAAACAATTGAAAACCAAAATAAAAGGCGATTAGTCAGGGCATTGGAAATTATTATAAAAACAAAAAAGCCAATACCTTTGGTTTCTAAAAAACCTTTTCCTTATCCTTTTCTGATATTGGGAATAAAATTATCAGAACAAGAAACCGAAAAAAGAATTGAGAAAAGGGTAAAAAAAATGGTTAATTTAGGATTGGAAAAAGAAGTAGCAAATTTAGTTGCTACGCACGGCTGGGTTCCGGCCTTCCAAACAATCGGTTATCAAGAATGGAAAGAGTATTTCACCCCGCTAAATAGTAAACATTTAACCGGGTTTAGCGGCAAGATTGATAAAGACAAAGTTAAAGATTTAATCGCTCTTCATACAAGACAACTTGTCAAACGTCAAATGGCTTGGTTTAAACACGATAAACGAATTAAATGGATAAAAAAACAGCCAGAAGCCGCCAAATTAGTTAGAAACTTCTTAAAGCCCTGTTGATTCTTTGGTTATCATTCCCGTGACCGTTGCCTCACTCATTCTGCGGAGAAGCAGTTTACGGACTATTTGAGGATTTGCTTTTCCTTTGCTCTGTGCCATTATTTGGCCGATTAAAAATTGGAAGGCGTTTTGTTTTCCTTTTTTATAATCTTGAACCGGCTTTGGGTTTTTAGAAAGCACTTCTTTTATAATTTTTGCGAGTTCTTTAACATTCGCAATTTGGGTTAATTCCTTTTCTTCAATAATTTGAGAAGGATCAGCCCCGGTCAAGAACATTTCAGAGAGAACCATTTTTGCGATTTTACTTGAAATTTTGTCTTTATAAATCAAACACGCAAATTCAGCGAAATTTTCCGGAGTAATCAACCCCCCTTCTTTTTTCTCAAAAAAGTGGTAGGGGGTTTTCTTTATTAATCCTTGTAAATCACTAATTATATAATTTGAGCAGAGTTTAACTAATTTAGTAAATTCATCTTTTTCTACGCTATTTTTTCTTTCCGTTTCTTTGACCCAATTTATAAGTTCTGATGCCGCTTTTTCAAAATATTCTCCGAGTTTTTTATTGTAGACAAAAATTTCTATGTCTTTATCCTCTATTTCATATTCTTTTTTGAATCGCTCTCTTCTCTGCTGCGGCAGCTCCGGAATTTCAGCTTTAATTTGATGAATAAATTCTTTAGCGATTCGCAGCAACGGCAAATCCGGTTCTGGAAAATATCGGTAATCATGTGTTTCCTCTTTTTTTCTTTGGCTAAAAGTGCGTTTTTTGGCATCATGCCAACCCCTGGTCTCCTGAATGACTTTAGTTCCGCTGTTCAGAATTTTCGCCTGTCTTTTAATTTCGTAATCAATCCCCTTTTCTACTGCGCGAAAAGAGTTAATGTTTTTTATTTCTACTTTTGTCCCTAATTTGCTTGTTTTTGTTAAAGATATATTTACCTCAATTCTTAGCTCTCCTTTTTCCATATCAGCATTTGAAACATCAAGGTATCTTAAAATAAGCTGAAGCTCTTCAGCAAACTTTCTTGCTTCTTTGGCTGAAGTAATATCCGGTTCAGTAACTAACTCCATCAAAGGAATTCCGGCCCGATTAAAATCCACCAAAGAATAATCAGCGCCTTTAGGGTGAATCAATTTACCGGTATCTTCTTCAAGGTGCGCTTCCCGAATTCTTATTTTTTTTCCATTAATTTCCAAAAATCCATTCTTGCAAAATGGCTCATACAATTGAGAAATCTGATAGCCCTTTGGCAAATCAGGATAAAAATAATTTTTCCTGTCAAATTTTGAATATTCGGGAATTTGGCAATTCAAAGCCAAACCGGTTTTTATCGTTTTTCTGACCGCCTCTTGATTGATAACCGGAAGAGTTCCCGGATGTCCAAGGCAAGTTGGACAGATTAGGACGTTAGGATGACGCTCATTAGGATTATTTCTACAACTACAAAACATTTTTGATTTTGTCTTGAGTTGTACGTGTGCCTCAATGCCTAGAGTTGGTTTATACATAGATTTATTCCACTATTCTATTGTCTTTTGTTTCTTTTACCTCTTTTCCATGGGCCTCATCTACTATTTCCTTGCCCGAGCTTGTGCCAATAATATCAGCGCCGGCCGCGAGCATTATTTCTAAGTCAGCTAAAGTTCGGACTGCTCCAGACGCTTTTATTAGTAAACCAGGAGCTGTTTCCTTCATTATTCTGATGTGTTTAGCTTTTTCTTTTAATTCTGAACTGTCCAAAGGGTCATCCACAGTAGCGGTTTTAACACAAATTGCTTTGGCTTGTTTGGTCATTTCTGACGCCTTTTTTATCTCTTGATCAGTCAAATAACCCGAGCCAATAATTACTTTCGTTGGCAGAATTGGACAGAGTTCTTCTAAGTCCTCTAAAACCTCTTTATATTTCTTATTTTTGAAATCATCTATTTTCATTACCAATTCTATTTCATCACTGCCATCTATTTTAGCTTTGTTAACCATTTTTTTTCTTTGTTCAGTAGGACTTGCCCCTGTTGGTTCGTCAATCAGGGTAGTTACCTTGACATCAGTATGTTTAAGTATTTCTTTGGCTAATTCAGTATGCTCCGGAAGAACGCAAAATGCCCGAAAATTATACTCTTTTGCTTCCTCGGCAATTTTCTTTATTTCTTCATCTAGTGCTCCTTTTTTTAGAAAAGTTTGGTCAATAATCTTAGCAATGTTTTTCATTTTGATACTCTTTAATCTAAAACTGCGTTTTTGACAATTTCTATAATTTTTAACCAATTTCTTTACCTCTTTCTTGATCTCTGTTTTTATTTTCTGTGTTTCTATATTTTTTATTAGAGCAACAATTAATTTCACTACCTGCCGACATTCTTTTTCTCTTAAGCCCATGGTTGTTATGGTTGGCGAACCCAATCTGATTCCTGAAGGATTGTAAGGCGGTCTTTTGTCAAAAGGAATAGCGTTGCGATTAACATAAATGCCGACTTTATCCAATTCATCCTGAATTAGTTTAGAACCAACATTAAAAGGAGAAATATCTATAACCATTAAATGATTGTCTGTCCCGTCGCTAACCACTCTAATCCCTTGTTTTTGAAACTCATCAGCCATTGCTTTGGCGTTCAAAATAATCTGTTTTTGATATTTTTTGAAAGATGGCTTCATTGCTTCCAAAAAACAAACTGCTTTGGCGGCAATAACATGGTCTAATGGCCCTCCCTGTATTCCCGGAAAAACCGCTTTATCAATTTTCTGAGCTAAATTCATTTTCCCTCTTGGGTCTATTCTGTCTTTGATTTTAGATAAAATCAATCCGCCGCGAGGACCTCTTAATGTTTTATGAGTAGTGGTCGTTACCACATCGCAATAAGGAAAAGGATGCGGATGAAGGCCGGCTGTTACCAAGCCGGCAATATGAGCAATATCAGCCATTAAATAGGACTTTACTTTATCGGCAATCTTTCTGAATTTTCTGAATTCAAGTATCCGGGAATAAGCAGTCGTGCTTACAATAATTAATTTTGGTAAAAACCTTAAAGCTATTTTCTCCACTTCTCTTATGTCAACTTTTTCTGTTTTAGAATCTACGCCATAATAAGAAAAATTATAGAGCTGGCCGGAAAAATTAACCAGAGAGCCATGGGTCAAATGCCCGCCAGCTGACAAATCAATGCCTAAAATTTTGTCTCGGTAATTTAGGAGCGCCAGATAAACCGCGGCATTTGCTTGAGAGCCGGAATGGGGCTGAACATTGGCATGTTCCGCCTTGAACAATTTTTTAGCCCGTTCAATGGCTATTGTTTCAATTTGGTCAATAAATTCATTGCCGCCATAATACCTCTTTCCCGGATACCCTTCAGAATATTTATTGCTTAAGCCAGTCCCCATTGCTTCTAAAACAGCTTGGCTGGCAAAATTTTCAGAAGCAATTAAAGACAAGCCGTTTTTTTGGCGAATAATTTCTTTTTTGATTAAATTGTAAATTTTTGGATCGGTTTTAGAAATCATCAAATATTATCGGCACTCCTCAAGAATGCTTTTAATTTCTTCAAAAAACTTCTTTAATTGTTTTTTCTCCATCTATAATATAAATATTTTCAAATCTTTTAGCAATGCTTTCATAATTTTGCCAAACCTGCAAAAGAGCTTGTTCTTTTTCAAAAAGTTCAATGTGGAAACGAGTTTCCCTTATTCTTTCAAGACAAATTTTTGGAGAAACCTTTATTAGAAAAGTAATATCTGGCAGAATAAAAAGCTTATTAATCTCAATCAACCAATCTACATCCTCTATTTCTACAGCGCCGTAAGCAATGGTTGATAAAAAATAACGGTCGGTAATCACTGTAATCCCTTTTTCTAATAAGGGGATTACCTCTTTTTCTAAATAAAAAGCTCTGTCCGCAGAAAAAAGCAATTGCAAGCACTTAGGGTCGGTCTTCCAGTTATTGGTCAACTGACCCCGAATAAGCCCGCCAATAATATTATTAGTTGGCTCTTTGGTTAAAAAGGCCTGATTGCCTGTTTCAGTCAAAAAATCTTTCAAAACATTGGCCTGGGTGCTTTGACCAGAACCATCTAAACCCTCAAAAGCAATAAATTTCCCAGAGTAAGGATTCTTTTGCATGGTTAAATTATACTAAATTTTTATTAAAACAATGCATGTTAGACACTCGGTGTCTAACATGTCACTTTTTTGCCCTTTTTGCCTTTTTTGCCTTGGTTTGTAAAACAGTCTTTTCTAAATATTCCTTGGCGGAACAAAATTCTTTTAAGAGTTTATTGAGGGTAGAAAATCCGATAAGACCTTCCATATAAATTGCGTTATCAATATCGCGGTAAAAATAAGAAACGTTTGTAATAACAGGATATCGCGCCTCGCGCTCATCTTTTAATTCATTTTGCGATTGAGCGGAAGACACATCGGTTAATTGCAATCGCCCAAGCTCTTGTTTAATACCGGAAGATATAGCCAACAGATATTCTACGCTTTTTTTCGTGTTGCCTGATTTATCCTTGACGCTTTGCGCAAACGTTTCATATTCAATCAAATAAGCCGCTGCTTTCTCTGCTACTTCACCCACTTGTTTTCTTGTTCTATCAACTCCGCCCTCTTTGGCGCTCGCCACCACTCCACTCTTCTCTATGGCGCCTAAAATACGATTGCTTATTTCTGATCGCCAGACAGGCGAAATTTCAATATCTTGTTTTTCAAGTGTGTCAATTTCAATACCAAGAGCTTGGAGTTCCAATGAAATTGTTTTTTGCTTACTTTTAGGCAATTTTTCAAAAGCATTACGAAATAGCTGTTCTGTCTTAGATTGATCCAGTCCCCTATATCGATGAACAGATTTTTCCAAAAATGAGAGGTGTTCAGAAATTTTCGGCTGCTCAACCCCTTCAATTTTTTCTTGTGGTGAAATCTCTTTTCCCTGTAATGGAACCTCGCCTTTAAATTTTTCTAACATAGTTTTTTTCCTTTCCTTTAATAGATTAATAGATAAATGTATGTTAGACACTCGGTGTCTAATATGTCAAAGATTTTTAGATTTGTTTTTCTTTCTTTTTTGTGGCAACTCGACCGCCTTGCCATTGGCCGCGGTATAAATTTGTGTTTCCCTTTACTTCAAAAAACATAATATGGACAACTCGCGAACCCATTTCCAACTCAAATTTCTCGTTTCTAAAATTATAAATACCCATTGTCAAGCCGCCTTTATATCCGGGCGGAGTTTGACCGCCAAAAATGTAAACTCCGGAGCGAAATAAAGTAGAGCGCGGAGTCATTATGGCTAAAAGATTGTTCGGCATATTAACTTCCTCAACTGTTTTCATTGAGTAATATGTCCCGGGTTCTAAACATACCTTTGTAATTTTTCCTTCTTCATATTTTGCCATTAATTCCATTTTCGGCGTCTCTCTTTCTTCGGTCCCTAAAAATCCTTTCCCTTTGATTTGGTATAACTGGCCTATTCTTAAATCAAAGCCCGCCCCTTCAGGACTCTTCAGTTCTCTTTCAGACAAATTTTCAACCAATTTCCCCGCACCAGAAACTTTGTTTCGGTGCGGGACTGGTCCAGCACCGAGCTTCGCTCTGGTGCTGGGCTTTTTTTTAACCAGCTCTAAAAGTTTTTTTACCCCTAAAATCATAATTTTTTACTCATTATTCACCTAAGTTTTTTAAATTTTCTTGAAATAATCTTTTCAATTCCTCTTTCATTTCTTGATGAAATTTATCATTATATTTTCTAACCGATGTTTTAATCATAGCGCAGCTCTTTTCTTCCGGACAAAAGCCAATAATCTCACACTTGGGACCAATAAGCCCATTCAACCAGCCATAGCCTTTTTTAGCCAAGACATTTTTAATTTGAGCAACTTCCTTCAATGTATTTCTTCTCATTTCCTCTTCAGCTGTCTTACAAAGCCGCAAGGGATAGTAGCCGGTCAAAAGATTATATAAATCATATTCCTGTAAAATATCAATTTTGGTTGCTCGGGGAATTAAAAAAATTGCTTCTTTGGGTTTGATTCCTAAGTTAATTAACTTTTTATAATCCCCAAAAGCCCTTAGCGCAACTAATAAATATTCAGATAAAAGCTCTTGTTTTTGTTTTATTGATGGCGGGATAGAAAAAACTTCCCCAACCTCTCTTGTTATTCTCTTGTTAATTTTCCCTTTTCTAATTTGCCGCTCAAATTTTCTGAAAACTTTAGCCGCTCTATCAACGCAATAATAAATTGACTCAATAACTTGAAGGCAAGTCCGATGCCTCTTTTTTTCTCCCCAAACCCGCCAGGGCGCTGAAGACAAGACCTTAAATCTTAAAGCTAAATTATAGTCCCTCAAAATTTCCTGTCTCAGAGAAAGGAGCTGTTGCCAATCTTTTTTAATTTTTCTTAAAGAAGAAAAAGTTTCTTTTGTCTTTTTTTCTAAATTAATCAATCTCTTTTTTAGCTCGGAGGGAATCAAAATATCCGTTGAAACCACTCTTGCTCCTTGCTCCAGTTTTATTTTCTTCTTTATTCCTCTAACCAAATTTCCTTCTTTGGGGTCTTTAAATATATTGGGAAAAGGGAAAACATTTCTGGGCGCTGCTTCTCTGGTAGCGTAAAGCCAATCAATTCCTAATTTTTTAGCTTCTTTTTCTATTTTTCTGAGTAAAATTCCTACTTCTTCCGGCATCCATTTTTCCTCTCTCTGGTACTCTCTTTTTAAGCCAATAATTGTTTCTATTGGTAGCTGAATAATACCGGTGCCATAAATGCCGTATTGTAAAATCTTGCTGGCTTCATCTTTTTTAACCTCTTGAGATAAAAGAAAATTAAAAAATCTGATAATCTTTTCTGAAGTTTCTTGATATATTCCCTTAGCTTTTTTATTGGAATAAATCTTATTCGGAAAAACAATATCTTTTTCAATGGTTCCTGTTCTTCTGCCAGAAGAAACCAGAGAAGAAGAAAAATAAATACCAGTTAAGGCAGAATCTAAAAATTTGCTTCCTTCATAGGTTAAACAAAGAGAGGGAGTGGTTGATATGGAGGCATGTCCCCGTAAAGATGATTTTTGCAGAATTAATTTTATCTTCTCGTCTAAATTCTCTCCATTGTTTTTAATTTCTTTAAAGAGATTTTTTATTGTCTTCCCCTTAAAAGTCAAAAGAGCTGAGAGGGCAACAATTTGTTGAGGGTTTAAAACTCCTGTCTTATCTCTTAAAACAGGAGTTATCCCTAAAAACTGGACTTTTAGATTGCGGGTTAAAAAAGGTTTCATCTGGGCTCTTCGTTAAGTTTACTGGCAGTAGAATTATTTTGTCCGGCATACTTGTGGTCTTTCTGTTTTAAGTAAGGAATTTCAGCCGGACTAGTAAGCGTCTCAAAAGTTATAGCGCAAATTCTCATTCCGGCATATAAAATAATCGGCATAATCCCAAGATTGCCCAACTCCATTACCGCTTTCCCTTTCCAACCAGGGTCAAACCTGGCCGCAGTTGAATGAACTACCAGCCCCAATCTCCCCAAAGAACTCCTTCCGTCCAATCGAGCCATAATATAATCAGGTAAAATAATTTCTTCTTTGGTTACGGCAATAACAAACCCTTTTGGCTGTAAAATAAAAGGCGCGTTATCCTCTATTGTTGTTTCATCCATAACTTCTTCAAAACTCTTTTTTGTTTTCAGGTCTAAGTATGGATATTGAGTTGGTTTGAAGGATTTGAAAACATTTCCTAAATGCAAGTCCAAAGAACAAGGACCTAATTGTTCTTCAAAATTTGGCTCGGGAATAATTTTAATTTTTCCTTCTTTTAGGTATTTTTTGATATCTCGGTCGGATAGAATCATATAGCAAGTTTTTATTTATAAAGACGGGTAGCAATCGCAAATTGATCAAAGTAAGGCGCTAAATCTTTAAGAGAACTTCCGTATTCTTTTCCTCCCAGCACTGCATCGCAAAATATTTCCCTCGCTCTTGCGATTTCTCTACGACGGCCCTGCCAGCGAGTATCTTCAAGCGTTAAATCGAAAAGTTCTAATGCCCTGTCAACTGCTCCCCAAAAAACCTTCCTGTCTCTTTCCCGCCACCCATGCGCCCTACTTACTTCACTGCCAATATTTGCCAGTTGTTCCGCCAAAGAAAGTTGAAACCATCTCCCTGAAGCCAACTTTTTGTGGAAAAATTTCATCGATTTAAAACTAATTTCTCTACAATATTTCTAATTTTTCTTTGAATTACAGGGTTGTCAACGCCCCTGGATCGATTACCAAAAGAAGGCTTCAAATTAATTACGGAGTCAAATTCAATCCAATCCTCGCTATCCTTTTCAGGATAGATGTTTATGCCCCAAGTATCTTCACGCCTAGATCCTCCTTGTTCGGTCAACGCCACCTCTCCATCAGCATGAAGTTCGCTTCCAACTGCCATAATTTCTTGATTAACATCTACAACAACTTTCACCAAATCACCAAATTGCTCCTTAGCAATATTGACAAGTTCTCCTTTAGTAATTGAATCTCTTATAATTTTTATCAACATATATTCTATTTACTTTATTTCTATGCCCATTGATTTAGCTGTGCCTTCAATTATTTTTATTGCCTGTTCAATGTCATCAGTATTTAAATCCGGCATTTTTTTCTCGGCAATTTCTTGCAACTGATTTTTAGTAATTTTAGCAACTTTGGTTTTATTCGGCTTGCCCGACCCCTTTTCAATGCCAGCCGCTTTTAGTAGCAATTCCGAAGCTGGCGGCTGTTTCAATACAAAATTATAAGTCCGGTCTTCATAAACCGTAATCTCAACCGGAATCTTAAAACCCTGATTGTCTTTTGTGGCATCGTTAAATTTCTGGCAAAATTCAGCGATATTCAAACCATGTTGAGCCAAAGCAGGCCCAACCGGCGGAGCTGGCGTGGCTTGACCAGCTGAAATCTGTAATTTTATAATGGCTTTAATTTTTTTTGGCATGAATAAAGCTCAAAACGCGCTTAAATTATATCTTTTTAATTTGTAAAGAATCCAATTCCACCGGCGTATCTCGACCAAACATATTAACCAAAATCTTTATTTTTCCTTTCTCCTGGTCAATCCCTGAAACCTTTCCGTTAAAATCCTTAAATGGGCCGTCAATAATTTTCACTGAATCGCCATCTTTAACATCTATTTTATATTGGGGCTTTTCTGCGCCCATTCTCTTTTTCAAACTTTCAATTTCCTTAATTGAAATCGGAATAGGGATAATTCCGGCTCCGATAAAACCGGTTACATTAGGCGTGTTTCTCGCGACATACCAGGAATCATTAGTAATAATCATTTCCACCAAAACATAGCCGGGATAAATTTTCTCTTCAATCACTTTCCTTTTACCGTCTTTTATTTTAATCTTTTTTTCTCTGGGCACCAAGACATTAAAAATCTTATCTTCCATGCCCAAAGTCTCAATTCTTTGTTTCAGATTCTTGGCAACCGCGTCTTCGTATCCAGAATAAGTATGCAAAACATACCATTTTTTTTCTTGTAAAATTTGCTGTTCAGGCATATTCAGACATTATAGTATAAACTCCCCAATTAAGAAAGTAAACAAAACATCAAGTCCGCCTAAATAAATAGCTACCACTATTGAAGCCCCAATTACAATCAAAGTATATTTAATGGTTTCTTCTCTGGTCGGCCAGTTAGATTTTCTCATCTCCAAACGAACTTCTTTTAAGAAAGTAATGGCTTTATTTGGAATGTTTGTTAAGTTCATAAGTTTAGAATGTAGAATGTAGAATGTAGAATGTAGTTAAAAGTTTTTTGCCCTCTACCTTCCTTTTTCTATATTATTCTACACTCTATATCATTAATAATCAAATATCAAGATTTTTGACCTGTTTAGCGTGTGTTTGAATAAATTTTTTCCTTGGTAAAACTTCTTCGCCCATTAAAATATCAAAAATTCGGTCAGCCTCTTTAACGTTTTCAATGGTTACCTGAAGTAAAGTCCTGTTTTTCGGATTCATTGTCGTTGACCATAATTCTTCCGGATTCATTTCTCCTAAACCTTTATATCTTTGAATAGTAATTCCTTTTTCTTTTTTTATTCCTTTCAAAAGTTTAATTTTTTGTTCTTCGGTATAGACATATTCTCTTTGTTTCCCAACTTGTATTTTATAAAGCGGCGGCTGGGCAATGTAGAGATAGCCTTTTTCAATCAACGGCTTAAAATACCGGTAAAAAAATGTAAGCAGCAGGGTTCTAATGTGAGAGCCGTCAATATCTGCGTCCAAGGTTAAAATAATTCTGTGATATCTTGCGTTGTTTATGTTAAAATCTTCAGCAATAGCAGTGCCGAGAGCAATAATCAGCGACTTAATCTCTTTTGAACTAAGAATTTTATCTAAACGAGCCCTCTCAACATTTAAAATTTTTCCCCGCAAAGGCAGTATGGCTTGAAATCTCCGATCTCTTCCCATTTTACAACTGCCGCTGGCGCTGGCGCCTTCAACAATATAAAGTTCTGATTCCTCTGGCTTTTTTGAGGCGCAATCAGCTAATTTTCCAGGCAGAGCCAATCCATCTAACGCCCCTTTTCTTAGCACAATTTCTTTTGCCGCTTTAGCCGCCTTTCTTGCTTTAGCCACTATTAAGCAATTTTCAATAATTGCCCTGGCATCCTGGGGATTTCTTTCAAGCCAATCAATTAAAGTTTCTGCCACTACCTGCTCTACCGCCGGCCTTGCTTCAGGATTTCCTAATTTCGCTTTTGTCTGTCCTTCAAATTGGGGCTCTTTTATTTTAACCGAAACTACGCTGGTTAAACCTTCTCTTATGTCTTCACCTGTTAAATTCTCTCCGTTCTCTTTAAGAAAACCATTCTTTCTCGCGTAATCATTGAATGTTCTTGTCAGGGCGGTTCTGAATCCTGTTAAGTGAGTACCGCCTTCTCCGGTATTAATATTATTGGCGAAACTCTCTTCGTAACACTCGTATTCCTGAGTGTACTGAAAAACCGCTTCAACTAAAATTCCATTCTTCTCGCCTTGGCCGTAAAAAATATTTCTCTGTCTAGAAACAGCTCCACGCGTTAAATATTTTATGTAAGAAGCCAGTCCGCCGCTAAAATAAAAACTATAGCTTTTCTTTTCCCTAAGCCGCTCGTCTCTAATTATTGTTTTTATTCCTTTTATCAGATAGGACTGCTGACGAAGATGGTTTAAGATCTTTCTGAAATCAAATTTAAGCGATTCCCCAAACCCCTTAAAGATTTCCGGATCTGGTTCAAAAATAACAGTGGTTCCTGATTGTTTGCAAACGTCAATTTTTTTAACTTTTGTTTTTGCTTTGCCCTTAGCATACTCCTGGGCGTATTTTATGCCCTGTCGGCAAACTTCAACCCTCATCCAGCGCGACAAAGCGCAAACTACTGAAACCCCTACCCCGTGCAGCCCGCCGGAAATCTGATAAGATTTGCCGCCGAATTTTGCCCCGGCATGCAAAGTAGTCATCACTGTTTCTAAAGCTGATTTCTTGGTTTGGGCGTGCCTATCAACCGGAATGCCTCTGCCATTATCAGTCACTTTCACCCGGCCATTTGGCAAAAGCGTAATTTCCATCTGGTCTCCATATCCCATCATAAATTCATCCAACGCATTATCAGTTGTTTCATAAATTAAATGATGCAGACCGTCGGTCCCGGTTGTCCCAATATACATTCCCGGCCTCTTTCTGACCGGGTCCAAGCCCTCCAAGACATAAATATCTTTTGCTGTATAGGTTGCCTCTTTTTTATTTTTAGTTTGTTTTTTCATTTTTACTTTCGGACTTCCCATCCCTTGCGTTCCTCCAATGCTTTAACAATTTTTTGATGTGCGTCGTCTATTTCTTTTGATGATAAAGTTTTATTTTCCGCTTGATAAATAATATGGAAAGCAAAATTTTTCTTGTTATTGGGAATGTTCCTGCCTTCATAAACATCAAACAAATCCACATCCTTAATCAGGCCTCTCTGTCCTTTGACCGCATTAATCTTATTCAAAACCTCATTCACTTTAATTCTTTTAGGAACCAAAACCGCTATGTCCCTTATTGCTGACGGATAACGAGAAATTGGCTGATAGGTCTTTTCTTCAGAGCAAAACCTAACTAATTTTTCAAAATCAATATCAAAAACTATTGTTTTCAGCTCTATTTTCAGGTCGCTTAAAACTCGGAAAGAAACCTCGCCCAAAAACCCTATTTGCTCTCCATTAATTTTAATCTCCGCGCATTTTGGTGGCTGCCACCAACAGCTTTTTAACCCCCTTTCTACGGTTCTATGCTCGCAATACTGAATATTACTAATGCCTAATTTACTTAAAAGCAAATCTATTACTCCCTTTACTTGATAAAACGCATCTCCTGTCATTACCCCCGAAAGAGTTCTTTTTTCTAATTTAGGCGCTTGAAAAATTTTTCCTAATTCAAAAATTTTAATTTCTTTACTCTTCAAAATTCGTAGAGTTTTGAAAGTTTCACTCTTCAAAACTCTATGAGTTTTGAAAGTTTCAAAATAGAGTTTCTGATTTTTTTGAATATTTTTTAACAAATTCGGAATTAAGCTCGGTCTCAAATATCTATGTTCAATGCTTGATGGATTTTCTATTTCAATTAATTTATTTATCTTACCGCCAAAATTTTTGGCATCCCCTTTACTAATGAAAGAATAATTATAAACTTCAGAAAATCTTGCTTGTTCTAAAATATCTTTTGCCCTGCCTTCCCAAAAAATTTCCAGATTCCTTTTGAACGGGATAAGCGAAACTATCGGGAAAACCGGCTTAATTTTCTCATAACCATATATTCTGGCGATCTCTTCAATCAAATCTTCCTGTAAAGAAATATCTAATCTGAACGTAGGAATCTCTACATCTAATAGTTTTAAGTTTTGAGTTTTAAGCTTGAATCTTAGTTTTTCTAAAATACTTTTGATTTCTCTTTCAGGTATTTTTATTCCTAATAATCTTTCAACATAATCCAAGTCCAATCTAATTCTTTTTGGCAGGGCTTTTTTGGGATAAATATCTGCCAATCCATGAGCTATTTTGCCTTTGGAAATTTTCTGGATTAAATAGCAAGCTCTATTGATTGCAAATTCCGTTAAATTAGGGTCAATTCCCTGTTCAAATCTTGTCGCAGCATCGGTTTTTAAGTTTAATTTTCTGGAACCTTTTCGAATAATCCCTTGATTAAAATTGGCTGACTCCAAAACAACGGTCTTTGTATTTTTATCAATGCCTGTTTCTTTCCCTCCTTTTATTCCGGCAATAGCTATTGGTTTTTTGGCATCGGCAATTATTAAAATATCTTGGTCCAAGCAATAACTCTTTTCATCAAAAGTAGTAATTTCTTCTCCTTTTTTCGCTTTTCTAACAATTATTTTTCTACCTTTAATTTTGTCAAAATCAAAAGCGTGAAGCGGTTGACCTGTTTCAAGCATGGCATAGTTTGCGATATCAACAATGTTATTTATCGGTTTTAATCCGCAAACCTTTAATCTGTGTTTCAGCCATTTTGGAGATGGGCAAACTTTTACATCAACAATTATTTTAATTGTATATCTTGGACAAGCTTGTTGACATCGGATGTCAACAGACACAAAATTTTTTGATTTCAGCTCTTTAACTGCCTTAAATTTAGAAAGAGGCTCTTTGTATTGTAATTTTGTAATAGCAGCGATTTCGCGAACAATGCCCAGGTGGGAAAGACAATCCGACGCCCGGCTGGGTTTGACATCTATATCCAAAACAAAATCTTCTCTTTCTTTTTTTACCTTTTCTATTTCGGCAAAACTCATCGTCAAAACTTCTGCCAGTTTTTCTGGTTTGGGTAGTTTTTTTTGAAAAAAAGATTGAAGCCAACCGTAGGAGAAAACCATATTAGTTTTAGAATTGCTGAAGAAACTTTAAATCTCCGGAACGAAATAATCTGATGTCATTTATCTTGTATTTAAGCATAGTCAACCTTTCTAGACCGAAACCAAAAGCCCAACCCTGCCAGTCTTTGGGAATTAAGCCTGAATTTTTAAAAACATTGGGGTGAACCATGCCAGCGCCAGCCACCTCCATCCAGCCGCTTCCTTTACAGGCCGGACAGCCCCTTTCCCTGCAAACCAAGCAACTTATGCCAATATCAAAAGAGGGTTCGGTAAATGGGAAATAATCGGGTTTTAATCTAAATTTAACGTCTTTCTCAAAAAATCTACGGAAAAACTCGCCAACAATGGCTTTTAAATTAGCCACCGAGATTTTTTTATCAACCATTAATCCTTCGATTTGAAAGAGCTGAAATTCGTGAGAAGCATTGGTTGCTTCACGCCTGAAAACGTTTCCGGGAACAATTATGCGCAGAGGAAGATTATTTTTTTCCAGATAACGAATTTGAACGGGACTGGTATGAGTTCGCAACAATAATCCGTTTTTAAGATAGAAAGTATCCCAAAGGTCTCTTGCCGGATGGTTTTTGGGTATGTTTAAAGCATCGAAATTATACCACTCTGTCTCCATATCCGGACCCTCTACTATCGAGAAACCCATTGTTTGAAAAATTTCTTCAACTCTTTTTTTGGTCTGAGTTAAGGGGTGCAAATGTCCCAACGCAATCTTGTTTCCCGGTACAGTTATATCAAACTCTTTATTCTCTTTATTCTCTTTATTCTCTTTATTCTCTTTATTCATAATGAATGATTGGGCACAGACCCCAGTCATTATCTGCCCGGTTAAAATATTATTTGGCTTTACCCAGCTTTTTCATTTTTTCGTATTCTTTTTTCATTTCTTCCCTTCTTAAAGCCGCTTTTTTCTTCATTTGACGGCTTTTAGGCCTTTCTCTAAATCTAATTTTTCTTGCCAAACGCAAAATTCCGCTTTTCCTTACTCTCTGAGCAAAGCGGCGAACTAATGTCTGGCTGTTTTCTCCTTCTCGTTTTTTTGCTTCTAAGCCCATGGTAATTTTTCTCCGCCCAATAAATGTAAATGTAAATGAGCCACTGTCTGGCCAGCGTCTTTGCCGACATTTATCACTAAGCGATATCCGGTTTCTGAAACGCCCTGTTCTCGGGCTATTTTTTGGGCAACTAAAAACATCTTGCCGATTATTTCTCTGTCTTTTAATTCTAAATCGCAAGCCAAAGAAATATGTTTTTTTGGAATAATTAAAAGATGGACCGGCGCGACCGGCTTAATATCTTTGAATGCCATAACTTTATCATCCTGATAAATAATATCAGCTGGCATTTCTTTATTTATAATTTTACAAAAAATACAATTTGTCATGTTTTTATTTTTTCAACCTTTTTCTTCATTATGCCAACAATCTCCTTCATTTTCTTTGTTTCCTGCTGGCCGGTTTTCATATCTCTAATAATAATCGTATTCTCTAAAACTTCTTTTTGCCCCAAGATTAAAGTATATTTTACCCCAATTTTATCAGCTTGAGCTAATTGGCTTTTCAAAGAATCTCTGCTAAAAGATTCAGCAATATTAATTTTCTTTTTGCGAAAACTTTCTAAAAGATTTAAGCTTTTTCTTTTAGCCAAATCCCCTAATTGAGCCAAAAAAATTTTAGTCTGCGCTGTTGAAGCCAATGAAGAAACTTTTACTTCTTTAGTCTTTATTAAATTTACTATTCTTTCTATTCCAATGGCTCCGCCGCAGGCAGGTGTTGGCAGACCGCCCAATTTCTTAACTAAATTATCATATCTTCCTCCTGCCAACAAAGCGTTTCTCTTTTTCTCCTCTTGGGCAATTCCATGCTCTTCAAAAATTTCAAAAACTGTCTTGGTATAATAGTCTAAGCCCCTTACTAAATAAGGATTTAAATTATAAGGAAGCTCAATTTCGTCAAGAAACTCCAAAACTTCCTTAAAATGCTCACGGCATTCATTGCAAAGATAGTTAATCGCCTGCGGAGCTTGTTTTATTATTTTCCAGCACTTCTCTTCCTTGCAGTCTAAAACCCTTAACGGATTTTTCCCAAGCCTCTGCCGACAATCAGCGCATAGATCTGTTTCTCTTTTTTTTAAATAATTTATTAAAATTTTCCGGTAACGAGGCCGACAAATGCCATCGCCAATGCTATTTATTTCCACAATTAATTTCTTAAATTTGAGCTCTTCTAAAATGTTATAAAAAATCTGAATAATTTGAGCGTCAATCACAGGATTCGCTTCTCCTAAAATTTCTAAATTAAATTGATGAAACTGACGATAGCGGTCTTCTTGGGGCCGCTCATATCTAAACACCGGCCCGATTGAATAGAGTTTTACCGGCTGAGGCAAATTGCGCATTCCATACTTAATATATGCCCGAACTATTCCCGGGGTAAATTCCGGTCTTAAAGTTAAAAAATCTCCTCCCTTGGTTTTCAAGCTATACATTTGTTTCTGAACAATATCACTGCCCATTCCCGTCCCTTTTGAAAAAAGTTCTGTTTCCTCTAAAATCGGGGTATCTATTTTTTTAAACTGATAAAAATTAGCCGCGTTTTCACAGACATTATAAATCTTCCTAAAATATCCTTGCTCGTCCGGCAGGATATCATGCATGCCTGTTGGCGTTTGAAATTTTATTTTCATAATTGAATTTTCTCTATATCCTCAATCCATGTATCTATAATTGTAAAAGGCAAAGCGCGGATAAAAACCCTGCCAACAATATTTTCCCTGGGCAGTCCTCCCCAATTCCTTGAATCAATTGAAAGAAGCCTGTTGTCTCCCAAAAGAAAGTATTCGTCTTGTTCTAAAAAAATTCTAAAATTTCCGGGAAATCGGAGAGGAGGCAATAGATAATCTTTTTTATTGCTAAAAATTATTATGCCCTGATCCTTAATTTTTATTTCTATTGTTTCTCCTGGCAGGCCGGCAATTCTTTTAATATGAAATTCATTGCTCATAGGCCTTTTGAAAACCACAACCTCTCCTCTCTGCGGAGTTCTAAACCGATAAGAAATTCGCTCAACAATTAAATAATCGTTATTTTGAAAAGTTGGTTCCATAGAAATTCCTCTAACTAAAAACGGCTGAAATAAAAAATAACGGACAGGAATTACCACCAACAAAGCAATGATAATCAATTTCGCGATTTCTAAAATAAAACGCATTGCCTTTTTCATAGTTTTTTAATTATAGCAAAGCTTTTTAATTTTGCAAGAAATTGCTATAATAAAAAATATGCTTTTAGTTGTTGGTCTGGGCAATCCCGGAAAAAAATACACTAAAACTCGGCACAATATTGGTTTTCAAGTAATTGACAATCTTAAATCTTTAAATCTACCAAGAGCTATTTTGGCAAAGCCCAAAACTTTTATGAATCTTTCCGGCAAAGCAATTAAATCCTTAATTGTCAAATACAAAATACCATTTACCTGTCTATGGGTAGTCCACGACGACATTGATTTGCCTTTGGGAAAAACAAGAATCTCTAAAAACCGCGGGCCTGCCGGCCACAAAGGAGTAAAATCAATTATTAAAGAAATAGGAACAAAAAACTTCAATAGATTTAGAATAGGAATCCGGCCCGAAAAAGGAAAACCAAAAAATATTGAAAAATTTGTTCTTCAGAAATTTAACAAAAAAGAAGAGCAAGTCATTAAAGAGGTTATTAAAAAAACAAATGAAGAGATTATTCGTCTAAATGAAAATTCTTGCTATTGAGACATCTTGCGACGATACTTGCGTTGCCTTGATTGAAGCTGTTGGAAAAAAACAGGTTAAATTGAATATCTTAAGCAATGTTGTTTCTTCTCAAAATGAAATTCATCAGAAATGGGGCGGCATATATCCTTTACTTGCCAAAAGAGAACATCAACGCAATTTGCCCCTGGTTTTAAGAAAGGCGCTAAAACAAGGAGATAAACAAGGTTTATCAAGGATAGACGCAATTGCTGTTACTGTTGGACCGGGATTAGAGCCCTGTTTATGGACAGGGGTGAATTTTGCCAAAGGCCTGGCTCATAATTGGAATTTGCCAATAATTCCAATAAATCATATTGAAGCGCACATCGCGGCCAACCTTGTTAGCGTAAATTACAAATCACAAATTGCCCAGCCTCGACTCGCTGTCGAGGCGAGGCAGACAAATTACAAAAACTTATTTCCGGCGATTTGTTTGGTTGTCTCGGGCGGGCATACTCAGTTAATTTTAATGAGAGATTTTGGCAAGTATAAAATTTTAGGCGAGACGCGGGATGACGCGGCTGGAGAATGTTTTGATAAAACAGCCCGAATTTTAGGTCTTGGTTATCCCGGAGGACCGGCTATTGCGGCTACTGCCGCTAAATTTTCAATTCACAATTTTCAATTTTCAATTAAACTGCCGAGACCGATGATTTATCAGAAGAATTATGATTTTAGTTTTTCCGGACTGAAAACCGCAGTGTTATATAAAGCGCAAAGCACTAAACGAAAAGCACTAAGCGAAAAGTTTATACAAGCGATGTGCCAAGAAATCCAACAGGCAATAATTGATGTTTTGCTTTATAAAACTTTGCGAGCCGCTAAAGATTATAATGTCCAAACTATAATCTTAGGCGGCGGTGTAATTGCCAATAAAGAATTGCAAAAACAATTTAAGAAAAAAATCAAAAAAGAAATTCCAAATTCTAAACTATGTATTCCAGCCCCTAATATGCGCGCTGACAATGCGGTTATGATTGGAATTACAGGATATTTTCTTTGGCTTAAAAAAGAAATCAAGATATGGAAAAACATTAAGGCAAAAGCGAATCTTAGAATATGAGCTATTTTCTCTACATTATCCTTGGTCTTTTGCCCAGTTTTATCTGGCTCTGTTTTTTTCTTAGAAAAGATGTTCATCCCGAGTCAAAACGAATGATTCTAAAAATTTTTATCTGGGGCATGGCAAGTACTTTACCAATTATCTTTGTCGTTATCTCTTTGATATTGCTTGAATCTTTAGAAGATATTAAAAATATGATTGGCATTTCAATTATTGGTTTAGCTCTCTATGTTTTATTCTGGGCAACAGCTGAAGAAGTTCTAAAATATCTAGTGGTTAGATATAAGGTCTTGCGCAGTTCTGAATTTGACGAACCAATTGATATTATGCTCTATATGATTATTGCTGGTTTGGGCTTTGCCGCTCTTGAAAATATTTTGATTTTATTCGGCGCTCATCCCCTGTTTACCTTTCCTGAACTTTTCTTTCTGGCTTTTCTCCGCTTTATCAGCGCCACTTTTTTACACGCCTTGTGTTCCGGGCTTATCGGTTATTATATGGCTCTATCTTTTTTTGAAACAAAACAACGCAAAAAACTTCTCCTCTTTGGAATAGGAATAGCCTCCCTCTTGCACGGAGTTTATAATTTTCCTATAATAATAATTGAGAAAGATATTGTTTACGAGCCTGTTTTAGTAATTGCCTTAATTTCAATTCCAATAATTGTCTTAATTGGTTTGGCTGCGTTTGCGTTAGTCGCTTTCAAAAAAATAAAAAAATTAAAAAGCGTTTGTAAAATATAATTATGTCTTTTTTTAAGAAATTAAAAAAAATAACGACCAAAACAGAAGCAACCAAAACAGGTCCTGTTAAGAGCCCTATTTCCGAGAACTCAAACAAGCAAAAGAGCCAAGAACCAAAGAAATTAGAAATCAAAACAACTTTGATTGAATTGGCTACCAAAGGCAATGAATCTTTTGCCTGCTTAAGCACCAAAGAGAGCCCTTCCCTTGTAAGCGCAGCTAGTAAAAACAAAGAGTGGTTTGAAGCAGAAGGTCAATTAGCAATTGACTTTTTTCAAACCGAACAAGAGTTTATTATCCAATCAGCTATTGCCGGCGTCAAGCCAGAAGAATTAGAAATTACAGTTGAAGACGAGATGATAATTATCAGAGGTATTCGACCAAAATTAGAACCAGACAAAGAAACAAGCCAAAATTATCTTATTCAAGAATGTTATTGGGGGCTATTTTCCCGAAAAATAATCCTGCCCGAACAAGTTGATCTTTCACGGATTATTTCAACAATGAAACAAGGAATTTTAACTATTAAAATCCCTAAGGCTTCCCGGGAAAGAAAAAGGGAAATAAAAATTTCTAGCGCCATATAGACTCCTATAGAGACCAGGGCTTCGCGCCCTGTCTTTTTATTTGTGCCCAGGGGGAGATTCGAACTCCCACAGGATAATCCTAGTAGGTCCTAAACCTACCGCGTCTACCAGTTCCGCCACCTGGACTTAAACCAACAAGGAGTGTGAGATTTAAATCTCACACTCCTAACCCGCGCTCCCAGCCAAATCGCAAAACTTCAGCGTTTTCCGTAGAGCTGTTTTTTGGTTATTAAACAGCTATACTACTGGTTCTACTGGTTCTACTGGTTCTACTGGTGGTGCTAGTGTTGCTGGTGGTGTTGTTGGTGCTGGTGGTGGTACTGGTGGTGCTGCTACTAGTCGATCTCTTATAAAGTCTACAGTTCCTTGAGCCATTACTGCCACTACAATAGCAATTACCGCGTAAAGAATGCTTGTTCGCGCCTTTTTAATTGCTTCAGCATCTCCAGCGGCCGTAAGAAACTGAAAAGCGGCCACAATAATAAAAATTACTGCTACAGTTATAAAAATGAAAAAAACAAAATTAACTATCCAGGCTAACGCAGCTAAAAAATCTACTTCTGGTGGTGGCGCTAGAAAATGCCTGCATCTAGGATCTGCTGTTGTGCCTGCTGCATCCCTATGCCAGAAACATCTAATATCAGGAGTTTCTGTCTGCTCACAGAGAGCCTTTGTTAAAAGTTTTGGACACTCCACTCTCGGAACAGGGGGAGTAGCCCCACTTGTTGCCAACCCAACTATTGGAACAACTAAAAAACTGATTAAGAGCAAGGACAAGATGCTTTTTGACAAAATATTTTTCATTAGTCTTTCAAATTCGTTTCCAAATTCGTTTCCAAATCCTTCGTGGTTTGGAAGACTGCGTTTCCAAACCTCTTCGTGGTTTGGAAGACTGCCAAAGGATTTGGAAACTTTATTATATTTTTTATGTTTTTTTTCGACCTTTCTATTTATCATTTAGCTTATAGTAAATATATTATATGTCAAGCGCGTTTTTCTAGACCCAGGCTGTTGATGTTATTTTATCTCCTTGGTCCAGCCGCATTAGCCGAACTCCTTGAGTAGAGCGAGAAAGCAAGGGAATCTGGGAAATTTTCGCCCTAATCACCTGTCCCTTTTGAGAAATAGCGATTAAATCTTCTTCGTCGGATAAAACTTTAGCTGTAACCAAGTTTCCGGTTTTTGAACTTAGTTGGCTGGTTTTAACTCCTGAACCGCCCCGGGTTTGCGATTTATACTGAACAAGCTCGGTCCGCTTGCCATAGCCATTTTCAGTAATTACTAAAAGATATTCTTTTTTATTTTTTATCTTTTCATTGTTGTTTGCATTTTTCGCTTCTATTATATCCATTTCTATTACCTCGTCTCCCTTTTTCAGCCGTATCCCTTTATTGCCGCGGGCTGTTCTTCCCATTTCTCTGATTTCTTTTTCCTTAAATCTGATTGCCTGTCCCTTTTTAGTGGCTAAAATTATTTCATCCTGGCCAGCGCTCTTTTTAACCCTTGTTAAGGCGTCTCCTTTTTTCAAATTAATGGCAATTAAACCGGACCGACGGATATTGTCAAATTCTGACAAGCTGGTTTTTTTAATTATACCACCCTTAGTCACCATTACCAAATATTTGATTCCTAATGATTCATCGTTTTTGCCAAGGCCTAAAACAGACAAGATTTTATCCTCGGATGAAATTTCCAAAAAGTTTAACAAGCCCCGACCCTTAGCGACCCGAACGCCTTCCGGAATTTCATAAACCGGAGTCCTGAAAACTTTTCCAGAATCAGTAAAGAACAAAAGATCGTCATGAGTATTAACGAGCAAAAAGTGTTTCACAATATCTTCGCCCACTGTTTTCATTCCTAAAATGCCCTTACCGCCTCGTTTTTGAATTTTGTATGTTTTTGGGTTTATTCTTTTAATGTAGCCGCCAAGGGTTAAAGTAATAATCGTCTCTTCTTTGGGAATTAAATCCTGTTCGTTAATCTCCCCTAATTTTTGGAGATGAACCTTTGTTCTTCTTTGGTCTCCAAATTTTTCTTTAACCTCTTTTATCTCTTGCTTAATTTGGTCTTTTATTTTCTGGGGACTATTCAAAAGGACTAATAAGTTTTTAATTTTTGCCTGGATTTCTTTTAATTCATCTTCAATTTTCTTTCTCTCCAGCGTTGCCAAACTTGCCAGCCGCGTTTCCAAAATAGCGTTGACTTGAATTTGAGTTAAGCGGAATTTTTTAATCAGATTCTTCTGGGCTTCTTCCCTGTGAGCGGAATTTTTAATAATTTTGATAACCGCGTCAATGTTAGCCAGACATTTATAAAGCCCTTCTAATATATGAACTCTTTCTTTGGCTTTTTCCAGATCATATTTTGTTCTGCGGAAAATCACTTCTTTGCGATGGAGAATAAAATTACCGAGCATTTCCGCTATATTCAGCACCCTGGGCTGAATTCTTTCAACAAGAGCAAGCATATTCATATGGAAAGTTTTTTGGAGGTCGGTAAATTTATAAAGCCGGTTTAAAATTTTCTGAGGAAAAGCGTCGCGAGAAAGCTCAATAACTATCCTCATCCCCTCCCGGTCTGATTCATCGCGAATGTCTTTAATGCCGTCAATCTTTTTGGTCTGAACCAAATTGGCAAATTGCTGAACCAGAGAGGATTTTTGAACTTGAAATGGAATTTCGGAAATTAAAATTCGCGAACGGCTCTTTTTTTCATCCTCAACAATTTCTACTTTTCCCCGGATAACAATCGGCCCCTTGCCCTGTGAATAAGCAGAGAGAATTTCCTTCTGGTTATAAATTATCCCGCCAGTAGGAAAATCCGGACCCTGAATAAACTTAAAAAGATCTTCCACATTCGCCTTGGGTTTGTCAATCAGATAAATCAGCGCTTCGCAAACCTCGGATAAATTATGGGGAGGGATATTAGTTGCCATACCAACCGCAATTCCCAAAGAACCGTTTAATAAAAGCTGGGGCAAAGGCGAGGGTAAAACCATTGGCTCTTTTCTGGTGGCATCGTAATTATCAGCAAAATCAATCGTGTTTTTTTCAATGTCTTTCAGCATTTCCTCGCCGATTTTGGAAAGACGGGTTTCGGTATACCTTTGAGCGGCCGGCGGATCCGAATCTAAACTTCCAAAATTTCCTTGACCCTGAATTAAAGGATATCTCAATGAAAAATCTTGAGCCATACGGACTAAAGAATCGTAAATTGCGGCATCGCCATGCGGATGAAATTTTCCCATACAATTATGAGAAATCATTCCGTTAGCTATAAATTCGTGATCATTTCCTACTTCAAAATCGTAAGTTTTTTGAGAAACAACTTTTTTTATTGAAGCTACTTTCAAAAAGTAAATTTTATTTTCAATAATGTGATTTAAAAATTCAAAAAGAGGAGATCCAATTTTATCTAATTTTTCTTTTATTCCCCAATCAATAACTTGGGTTTTTCTTAAAGGTTTCTCCCGGAGATCAGATGAATATCGTATTTTACATCCTCCATTAGGATACTTTATTCCCATTCTAAATTTATTTCCATTTATATCTTGATACCAACCAGCTCCTAAGTGATTTTCTCTTAATTCTCCAAATAACATTTTCCCAGCATAAGGAATAATATCGTATTGAAATCCACAATTTCTTCTAACTTTTTCATTTTCAATAATTTCCTGAATTCTAAGTCTCTTTTTCTTTGAAGCTAAATTTAAATATTTAGCTAATCTTAGAGCATTTTCTGCCCCTACTTCTAAACTATAGGGTTGATATCTTCCTTTAACTATTCTTCCATTAATGTAGCCACCTTCTTTAAGTTTTAGAATATATTTAGAACTAAATATTCCTTGATGTAAAAGGATAATTAGTAAACCGTCAATTAATTTTTCTGAACTTGAAGCATATTGAATACAACACTTCCCAGGTTTTACACATCCGTCTCCATCAATCAATCCAGAGATAAAAGAGAAAATAACATTAGGAGGTGATTGGAAAATTTTTGAAGGAATTTTTTTAGTAGGAGCTTTAAATCCTTTTAGTTCAAAATTAGAGACGAAAAATTCATTAATAGCTTTCCTATTAATTCTAATCTGATACCTCTTATTATTAAAAATCTTTCCGCTTTTAGTTTTGTATTGATAATCATCCTCTTCAAGGGTAGGAGTATAATTGAATTCTTTCCCAAAAATTGAAACTATTTTTTCTGCTGCTTTTTCTTTTGCTTCGCCTAACCCAAAACTAAGTCTAGGAAGTTTTTTTCTTCCATAATCATTAGAAACTGAACCATCAGAAATTAGAATTCCTAACAAATAGGCAATATTTTCATCTAAATATTGAGGTTGATTTTCTTCAATTTTATTCAGTTCTACTAAATTTTTAATCTCTGGGTAGTCAGCTTTTATTAAAAGATAATCATTTTTAGTTAAATCCTTGGCTTCTTTCCACTCAAATTTCCAATCAGGAGTCAAAACTTTAAACTTTTGGGAGAGAGTAACAATGTTTGAAATTCCATTTTCCAATATAACTTTCAGTAATGGCTTTTCTGGCATTTCGTAAAGCCGAATTACTTTTTGCAATCCATTTTGAGTGTAAACTTCGTCTCCAATTCTAATTTCCTGAATTGGTATCAGTCCTTTTTTGGTCAAAATTAAAGTATCTTTTATAAAACATTCACCCACGACTGTTGCTGATTTTCTGAATTTTGCAGTATGATTTAATCCCATCTCATGCATTGCATACAAAATCCTGCGGTGGACCGGTTTTAATCCGTCGCGGACATCAGGCAGGGCGCGCGAAACAATAACCGACATTGCGTAATCAATGTATGATTCTTTCATTTCTTCAACAATCTCCCACGGCTTAATCTGCCCAACCGATAAACTTTGTTTTTCTAAATCTTTAGCCATTTTTTAATGTCTCGTCTGTTTTTTTTAATCTTTCTTCTATCTGTTTCCATTCTTGTTCCGGTATCTCTTTTAATCTTTCTTCTATTCGTTTCCATTCTTGTTCCGGAAGTTCTGGCATTAACTCCTTTAATTTCTTTAAAAATTCCTCCGGGGTAATATCCGACGGAATCTCCGGAATTTCCGGAATTTCCAAAACCGGCATTTCAATTTCTGGCAATCTCCATTTTTTATCAAGTTCTTCTGCTTGAAATTCTCTCATTCTTTCCCCTACGCTCCTTGCCCAAAAATTCAGCAAAACAATTCCAATAATAATTACCACAAACCAAAGTATAATTTTTTTCACTTGTTCAGGTTGTTTTTGTAATTTCCGCAGCATTTTTTATTGGGACCTAAAAACTTCGTTTCCAAATTTTTTCGGATTTGGAAGACTTCGTTTCCAAATTTCTTTGAAGTTTGGAAGACTTCGTTTCCAAATCCTTTCGGATTTGGAAGACTATTATCCTCGCTTCTTCCGACGAAATATCTTTTTTCTTAATAGAAAGCTTTGACAAAGGTTCTATTTTTTTTATTCCGATTGCTTTAAAAAATTTATCTAAATCTTCTAATCCCTCTATTTTTAGCTTTGGAAGGCAATAATGCATCGGGACAACGATCCTGGGCTCAATTTGAGAGATTATTTTCATTGCCTCTTTGGCTGAAATTGTAAAGAGACCGCCAATCGGAATCATTAAAATATCAACCTCGTTAATCTTCTCAATTTGTTCATCGGTCAATTCTTTTTGTCCTAAATCTCCAAGGTGGCAAATCTTCATTTCTTCAGCTTCAATAATATAAATGGTGTTTAATCCCCTTTCTCTGCCAAGTAAAGAATCATGATATGAATCAATCCCTTGAATGAAAACTCCTTTTACTTCATATTCACCCGGGCCGTCAACTAAAAAAGGAACTTGCCCTGATCCTGCCGGGGAGACCACTGCTTTTCTATTGTTGTGGTCTGCGTGGCTATGAGAAACTAATAAAATATCGGCCTCCAGCTTGGGAACTCGCAAGCCAATTGTTTCATCAAAAGGATCAATAACAATATTGACCAAATTGTTTTTCCCTTTCTGGATAGTAATTTGAAAACAAGATTGTCCGTGCCAAATAATATTCATAATTTTTGCTTCTTACAAGAAATTATAGCACATCTCTTGCCAAAAATCAAAAAAAGAAGTAAAATAAAAACTAATGAAAAATACATTAGAACAAAACCCATTATTGAAACCGGCCCAGCCAGGCAAAATTGTTGAAGGAAAAATTATTAACAAGACGCCCTCGGCCCTTTTTCTGGACTTACAAGCTTTGGGAACAGGAATAATCTACGGAAAAGAATTTCAGGAAATTAAAGAACGGATTAAAAATTTAAAAATTGGCGAGACGCTCTTTGTTAAAATTATTGACTTGGAAAACGAAGACGGCTATATCGAGCTTTCCCTAAATCAGGCCTCTATTGAATTAACATGGGAAAAACTCCGAGAAAAAAAAGAAAAAAAAGAGTTGATATTAATTAAGATTTTAGGAGCCAATAAAGGCGGGCTGCTTACAAAATTTTCCGGCCTTCCCGGTTTCCTGCCTGTTTCCCAATTATCAACAAAACATTACCCGAGAGTAGAAAAGGGCGGCGCTTTTAAGGTTTTGGAAGAACTTCAGAAATTTATCGGAAAAGAAATGGAGGTAGAAATTTTTAACCTTAATCCCAAAGAAAAGAAAATCATTTTTTCGGAAAAATCAAAAGAAAATGAAGCGATAAAACAGCTCTTAAAAAACTATAAGAATGGAGATATTGTTAAGGGAGAGGTAAGCGGCATTACTAACTTTGGTGTTTTTATAAAACTTACCAAAGAAAACCTTGAAGGACTGATTCATATCTCGGAATTGGCATGGCAGATAGTTGAATCTCCGGAAGAAATAGTTAAACTTGGAGAAAAAATAAAAGCGAAAATTATTTCTATCTCTGAAGCAAAAATTTTTCTGTCCTTGAAAGCCCTGAAAAAAAATCCCTGGGAAGAAATTGAAAAAAAATATAAGCCGGGAGACATCATTAAAGGAAAAGTAATTAAATTTAATCCTTACGGCGCTTTTGTCCAGCTTGCTTCAAAAATCCAGGGGCTTTGTCATATTTCTGAATTCGGCACAAAGTCAAAAATGGAAACAGCTTTAGAAATAGACAAAAAATACAATTTCCAAATTTTATTAATTAATCCAAAAGAGTATCGAATAAACTTAAAAAAATTGGAGCCTTAATTTTGGATTTCATAAAAGCTATGAAATATTTTTTCAAAAACTTGATATTTATCTTTCTGATTTTCCTGATTATTGCCGGCATTTATACCGTGGTTTTCAGACCAGCCGAACACGCAAAGGAAATTTCTTTAACCGAACTAGCAACAAAAATTAATGCCGGGCAAGTGAAAGAAATTATCATTATCGGCAGCGAGCTCCAAATAACTTATCAAGAAGCGGAAGAATACCTAAAAGCAATCTCCAGAAAAGAAATAGAAATTTCTCTTTTGGAAACTTTAATCAATCTTGGTGTTTCTCCGACCAAATTAAAAGAATTAGATATTATAGCAAAAGAAGAGAAAGGCATTGGAATCTGGCTTGGACCGGTTTTATTGCTTTTATTTCCGCTTTTGCTTTTCGGCTTATTTTTCTTTTTTATTTTCCGGCAGGCAAAAGCCGGGGCAATGCAGGCGTTTAATTTTTCCAAAGCCAGAATTAAATTATTCGGCGCCGAAGGCCATCCCAAAGAAAAAATCACTTTCAAAGACGTGGCTGGTTTGAAAGAAGCAAAACAAGAATTAATGGAAGTGGTTGATTTTTTGAAAAATCCGAAAAAATATCTGCAAATGGGAGCTAAAATACCCAGGGGAGTTTTACTTTTAGGTCCTCCTGGTACAGGAAAAACTTTATTAGCAAGAGCCGTGGCTGGACAAGCTAATGCGCCATTCTTTTCAATTTCCGGTTCAGAATTTATTGAACTTTTCGTCGGTATAGGCTCAAGCCGAGTAAGGGATCTCTTTTCAACTGCCAAAAAAGCGGCCCCAGCTATTATTTTTATTGATGAATTAGACGCAATTGGCCGCATAAGAGGAACAGGAATCGGCGGAGGTCATGATGAAAGAGAACAAACCTTAAATCAAATTTTAGTAGAAATGGATGGTTTTGAAAGAGACACCAATGTTATCATTATCAGCGCCACTAATAGAGGGGATGTCCTTGATCCAGCTCTTTTACGGCCAGGCAGGTTTGACAGAAAAGTAATTTTAGACATTCCCGACATTAATGACCGGGAAGAAATTTTGAAAATTCACTCTCAAGGCAAGCCCTTGTCTTTAGATGTTAAGTTAAGAGAAGTGGCTGAAAGAACTCCTGGTTTTTCCGGAGCTGATCTGGCAAATGTGGTTAACGAGGCGGCTATTTTAGCTGCCAGAAAAAACAAGCAACAGGTTTTTCAGGAAGAACTTTTAGAATCAATTGAAAAGGTCTTGCTGGGACCGGAAAGAAAAAGCCATATTTTATCAAAAACAGAAAAAGAAATTGCCGCTTTTCATGAAGCAGGCCATGCCTTAGTTTCCGCTAATTTACCCCAGACAGAGCCGATCAGGAAAATTTCAATTATTGCCAGGGGCGCGGCTGCCGGCTACACCTTAAAAATGCCGTCCGAAGAAAGAAAAATCAAAACAAAGACTGCTTTCTTGTCTGAAATAGCTACTTTATTGGGCGGCTTTTGCGCTGAAAAATTAAAGTTTAACGAAATTACAACCGGCGCGACCAATGACCTGGAAAGGGCGTCTTATCTGGCAAGAAAATTAGTCAAAGAATACGGAATGTCTTGCTTGGGCCCTATTTCTTTTGGAGAAAAAGAAGAACTGGTTTTCTTGGGAAGAGAAATTTCTGAACAAAAAAATTATTCTGAAAAAGTGTCTGCCCAGATTGACAAAGAGGTGACCAAATTTATTAAAAATGCGGAAATTCAGGCCAACCAAATTTTAATCAAAAAGAAAAAATTGCTTGAGAGAATTGCCAGGACTTTGATCACAAAAGAAATAATTGAAAAAGAAGAGTTTGAAGGACTAATAAAGAAAAAGAAAACTGAAACATTAGAAAAACCTATACTTCAAAAATCGCAAAAAAAAGAATCAATAAAAGTAAAAATCAAACGGGTTACCCGTTGTTAGATAATTGCGAAGCAAATCTAATAACGGGTTTAGAAAGGGCATGTAGCTCAATTGGTTAGAGCACCAAGCTTATATCTTGGCGGTTTCCAGGTTCGAGTCCTGGCATGCCCACTAGAACCATACTTTTGTCTGGCACGCCCATACCAGGGGCAATTAGCTCAGTTGGTCAGAGCGCTACCTCGACACGGTAGAGGTCGCAGGTTCAAACCCTGCATTGCCCATATGAAAATGAAAAAAATCTATGAAGATGAAAATGTTTTGGCGATTGCCAAGCCAGCAGGCATAAATTCCGATAATTTTGAAAAAAGAGCTCATAGATTAGACAAAGACACTTCGGGAATACTTTTAATCGCCAAGAATGACAAAACTTTAGAATTTTTACAAGAACAATTCAAAAACAGAAAAGTAGTCAAAAAATATATAGCTTTAATTGTGGGACACCTTAAAAACAAAGAAGGGATAGTTGAAACTTTGCTTGGCCGCTCGCCCCAAGACAGAAGAAAACAAAAAGTCTATCTGGACCATGGTCCCAAAGCTGAAGGAAAAAGAAAAGCAATAACCAAATACAGGGTCTTGCAAAAATTCAAAAAATATACTTTAATTGAGGTTGAACCGAAAACAGGCAGAAAACATCAAATCAGAGCTCATTTTAGTTATTTGTCGCATCCAATTGCCGGAGACAAAATGTATGGCTTAAAAAATCAGCCAATTCCTCAAGGCCTAAAAAGACAATTCTTGCACGCCAGCTACCTAAAGATAAAACTGCCCGACAAAGAATTAAAGGAGTTTAATTCAATCCTGCCTGAAGAATTAGAAGAAATATTAAATAACTTAAGTTGATGAACACTAAATTAGAAAACTTCATAAAATCACAATTAAGAACGAAGTTGCCTGATATCCGACCAGGAGATACTGTTCGAATTTATCAAAAAATTAAAGAAACGCCGAAGAAAAGCAAATCCAAGTCCTCTAAAGAAAAAGAAATCAAGGAAAGAATTCAGATTTTTGAAGGATTGGTAATCGCTATAAAACACGGAAAAGAAATAGGAGCAACTATCACAACAAGGAAAGTCCTTTCCGGAATTGGGGTAGAAAGAATTTTTCCTATTCATTTACCGACTATAGAAAAAATAGAAATAATAAAACGAGGAAAAGTGAGAAGGGCAAAACTTTATTATTTAAGAACAGCTAAAGGGAAGAAAGCAAGATTAAAGAAAAAAGAGTTTGTTAAAATAACAGAATGAGCGCGGGTGCTGTAATGGTAGCCAGGCTAGCTTGAGGTGCTAGTGTCCTTATGGACGTGGAGGTTCAAGTCCTCTCCCGCGCACCAAATGGGCGCGTAGCTCAGTTGGTTAGAGCGTCTCGTTTACACCGAGAAGGCCTCCTGTTCGAGTCAGGACGCGCCCACACTGCCGCGGTAGCTCAGAAGTAGAGCACTTCTCTGAAAAAGAAGGGGTGGCCGGAGCGTTACCGGCCCGCGGCATAAGTAATGCGGGTGTAGTATAACGGTTATTATGCAATCTTGCCAAGATTGAGAAGGCGGTTCGACTCCGCTCACCCGCTCCAAGATTTGACTTTCGGATTTTTGGCTTGCTGTTTCGGCGGCGCTTCGCGCCGCTTTGTACGGGAAAACTGGCTCGGCTTAGCTGTTCGCCTAAAACAAGAAGATGTGGCTCAAAGATTAAAAAAGCCCCAATCTTACATTTCAAAAATAGAAAGAGGCGAGAGAAGGGTTGATATTACCGAATTAAAAGAGTTAGCAAAAATTTATAAAAAAGATATTGGTAATTTTGTTTAAAGCAGAAAAAAATATAACTTTAGAAAATATAGAAAAAGTGGCAAAAGCGCTTAATTTAAAATTGCCTGATTTTTTAGCGATTTTTAATTATGTCATCATTTGATAAATTCCTAACAAAATTTGTTAAAAGTTTCAGCGGTAAAGACCCGATGATTTTTAATGTCTTGGGTAATGTTTTTTCGATGAGAATTATCGGGAATAAAACGCATGGCGATCTTGCGGAAATTGCTCTTACGGAATACATAAATCAATATGTTGGCGGTTATTCAGCAAAACATACAGGCAAAGAAAAATTTCGGGCGAAAGAATTTGAAGAAGATATAAGAATTACTGAAACCAGCACCAAAAAAGAAATTCCTATTAGTATAAAAACTTACGGATTTGGCCCGCTTCAACTTTCAACAAATAAAGACGGGTCAATGTTTTCTCTTTTACAAACAGAAGTTGGAAAACGAGCGACAAACGATCTCACAAAAATAAAACAGATTTTAAATAATAAATGCTTTAAAGATTTTACCGCCGTTAATGTTTTACCATTGATTTATAATGAAAGGGAAATGAGATTTAAAGTGATAGTTTTTGACTTACAAAGAGCATATTCTTCCGTTAAGAAAATAAAATTTTTACCACCGCGAAAAATGGGTAGAAAAAAGACATTTCCGATTTATAAATTTTTTGATAACAAAAATAATTATATTTTTGAGGTTAGATACGGCGACGCAAAAGCCAATGCTTTACAACGCGGAATGTGGACGCACACGGAAAATGCTGAGCCATTTTTCAAAGAGCTACTCACTGGCGGTTATAAAATCAATGAGCCGCTCATTGCTTTAATCGCTAAAATTCTTGTTTCTCGTAAAGATACACACGAAAAAATATTAAAGTATTTTTTTTAGCCCTCGTTAAATAGACCAAAACAATAAAAAATGCTAAAATGATATTAGAGAATAATCTATTAATTTTAGCTTATGGAAACACAGGGCATAAAATATACTGGTTCTAAAAGAGAAATACTCCCTGTTTTGTTGGAGTTGATAAAGCCGTTAAATATAAAAACGGTTTTAGATGGTTTTTCTGGCACGACAAGGGTTTCTCAAGCATTAAAACAAGCTGGCTATGCCGTCTACGCTAATGATATTTCTGATTGGTCAAAAATATTTGGAGAGTGTTATTTATTGAATAAAAGATCCGCGAGTTATTATTTACCACTTATAAATCACCTAAATAATTTACCCGGAAAATATGGCTGGTTCTCGGAAAATTACGGCGGCGAACCGAACGGCGGCTCTGCCATTCAAAAAGACGGCAGAAAAAGGATTTGGCAATTACATAATACCAAAAAACTGGACGCAATAAGAGAAGAGATTGATAAAATCACAAAAGATAAAATTGAAAAGTCGGTCTTACTTACCAGTTTAATTATAGCAATGGATAAGGTCGATAGTTCTGTTGGTCATCAAGTTTCGTATTTGAAAAAATGGGCTCCCCGCGCCTACAACACGATGAAAATGGAAGTGCCTCGTTTAATTATTGATGACAAACAACATCAAGTTTATCAAAAAGATATTTTTGATTTAGTAAATGATATTGAAGTGGATTTAGCGTATTACGACCCTCCTTATGGTTCTTCAAATGAGTTAATGCCGCCCTCTCGCGTGAGATACGCCTCTTATTATCATATTTGGAAAACTATTTGCTTGAACGATAAACCAAAATTAGTTGGCGTAGCGAATAGGCGAGAGGATGTTGGCGATACAATTTCCGGTTCTATTTTTGAGGAGTTTAGAAAAAATGATGAGGGACAATATATTGTTATTGAAGCGATAGAAAAATTGATAAAGAATACTCCGGCAAAATATGTGGTTTTATCTTATAACAATAATGGCAGGGCTACCTTTCAAGCAATAAAAGACATACTAAAAAATTTGAAGAAAAAAATCTCTATTTTTGAAATGGATTACAGAAAAAATGTAATGGCGACAATAACTCGGACAACCAACGAATGGATTAACAATACTAACGGAAAAAATAAGGAATACTTATTTTTAATAGACAAAAATGGAAAATCTGAATCTATGTCTGAAATTAAATTTGAAAAAATTGATATTCGTAATTTAGCACCAGCAAATCAACAAAAGTTAGCTTTTTAATTATTACTAAGTAATATGAAACAAGATAATAAAAAATTAAATCCAAAAGAAGAAATAAAATGAACTCTTTTTCACAAAAACAAACAGAAGAAATAAATGTTGTAAAAAGATATTTACAAAATGAAGGTTTAGATTTCAAAGAGCAGGACATTGAACCGAATCCGGTTGAAAATGACCCCAGCGATGTTTTTTGGAAAGATAAAAAATTTCAAGTGGCTTTTGCTGATGGAAAATTAGAAGGTCCGCGTAGAACTATTGATAAAAGAGGTGGTGTTTTTGAGCTTGTTTGTTTGGGGAGAAGAGAAAATGGTAAAAAAAAGTTTTGGAGAAATACCGAAGAATACTGGACATCCATAATTAAAGAACCATTGGAAAATCACAACTTCGGTAAAGCGGCGAAAGGAATAATTTGTTTGTTGTTTTGTGTCCCTAGTCCATCGTTTATCGGCGAGGAATATTTTAAAGATGAATTTAGAAATTTTATTTTGGGAGCAGAGTTAAAACAATATTTTTTCGAAAAAATTATTTTAGTGTGTCCGGATAAAAATTGTAAAATATTTCCATTAGAAAATGAATAAAAATTTTTAGGCAGTGTGCCAGCTTCGCTGGCATGAAAAATTGCGGCGGCGGAAACCCCAGTAGTAGAACGCTTCGCGTTCACTACGGGGCAAGAGCGAGGGCAAATCAAATCAAATTTCCGCGTCCGGATTTTGCTGGTAAAAAGTTCTAACTTTTTCCAATAACCCGCTCCAGTATCAAACTTTCCTCTTTTTTGTCCAGCGTTTCGGCGGCGCTTCGCGCCGCTTTGTACGGGAAAACTGGCTCGGCTTGCCGATGTGTCCAATAATACGATAATCAACATAGAAGCGGGCAAACAACAAAATCCGACGGTAGAAACGCTGAAAAAAATTGCGAAAGCGTTAAATATTCCAATTGAAGATTCAATCAAATAAACCAATGAAAGATAAAACACTAAAACAACGAGCACCAAGAAATAGAACTATCACATTGAGCGATAGTGATATTTCCAATTTTAAAAAACGGCTGATAAAAATAAATAAACCTATTTCTCTTGAAGAAGTCGAAAATAAAACTATACATCAGGATATTTTTGAGGCATTAAATTATTTACCGGATAGTTTTGTTGATTTAGTTTTTGTTGACCCACCCTATAACCTTAATAAAACTTTCAACCTTACCTCGTTTAAAGAAATGGAGTCAGAAAAATATGAGCAATGGCTTGATTCTTGGGTTGCTAAACTTATTCGGATACTGAAACCGCACGCCTCTGTTTATATTTGTGGTGATTGGAAATCATCAGGGGCAATTTTTAATGTAGCGAAAAAATACTTTAAGATACAAAATCGCATAACCTTTGAACGAGAAAAAGGACGCGGCGCAAAAAGTAATTGGAAAAATTGCTCCGAGGATATTTGGTTTTGCACACTTTCCGATAAATATCATTTCAATGTTGACGCTGTAAAAATGAAGCGTAAAGTTATAGCGCCATACAAAGACGAAAACGGAAAGCCGAAAGATTGGGAAGATAGCGACGCTGGGAAATATAGAATTACTCACCCATCAAATGTTTGGACAGATATTACAATTCCGTTTTGGTCAATGCCGGAAAATACTGACCACCCAACACAAAAACCAGAAAAATTGGTTGCTAAAGTTATTTTGGCCAGTTCAAAACCAAATGATATTGTTTTTGACCCGTTTCTTGGTTCGGGCACGACTTCGGTTGTCGCAAAAAAACTTGGTCGTCGGTATGTTGGCATAGAAGTTGATGAGTATTATTGTTGTTTTGCTGAAAAGCGATTAGATATAACAGAAAAAGAAAAAAACATACAAGGATACTCGGACGGTATATTTTGGGAACGCAATACACTTAACGAGCAAATGAACGGAAACGGAAAGAAAAATAAAGTCGAGCCAACAGCAGATTTATTTAATAATAAACTATTATGAAAAAGAAAAGTTTAATTTTTTATACAAACAAATATAAAGAAATCGCAGAAAAAATTAAAACTTTTTTGAATAACCAAAAAGATTTTCTTTCCGCGAGAACACAAAATAGTCCTCGCGCGGTTGGCGACGCTATTGAAAATATTATCGTAGAAAACTTTAAGGAAATACTTGGCGATTTAGTAAGCGAGTATTCATCGTCATTTGCGCGTCGCGCAATGGCCGACCTCGCCTTTACTGACAAAGACGGCTTTTACTATGTTGTTGATGTAAAAACACATAGATTAGATACGAAGTTTAACATGCCAAATTTGACTTCCGTTGAGCGACTATCAAGGTTCTATGAGGAAGATGTAAATTATTTTTCACTTTTGAAAATTGATTATCAAATTGAAGGCACAAAAGTCGTTATTAAACATATTGTTTTTGCACCTATAGAATTTTTTAACTGGAATTGTTTAACAATAGGCGCGCTCGGTTGGGGACAAATTCAAATTGCCAACGCAAATGTAGTAAATCTGGTCCCTAAAAATAGTCGTAAAAAGTGGATGTTGGACTTGTGCGATACGCTTTTGGAATTTTACCCAAAAGAGATTGGCAAAATTACAGAACGAATTGATCACTTTAAGAAAATTAGAAAATTCTGGGAAAAGAAGAAGGATTAAGCGTAAAAAATTTGACAAAGTTTTAGATAAGAGTTATAATTATAGAAAGCAGACGAGAAAACTCATTCCCTTTTAGAGGTGTGGATAAAATTCTGCGACTTTGCTTTTCTGTCTAAATATGTTATCGTATATTGTGTCTTTCCGGGCAGACAAAGAGAAGCAATTAACTTAGTTAGCCTTGTATCTGACGCAAAGCCAATAAGATATTAAAATAAGACTCATTGGGACAGGAACTATCCGAATTCTTGCTACGAGGAGATGCCGCAGGTCATCATAAAACCAAAAATCTTTATTCCTTATGAATAGAGTAGTTAACTACCAAAGATAAATCCTAAAAGTCTTTTTACTTAAAGGCTTTTTATGTCTTATTTATAAAGACAGGGCATTATTCTTTGCGCCCCGAGTTTTAGAAGTGGTCACGCGTATGAACACAACAAAAACAAAGCTTTTTGCCAGGGAGAGCGTTTCTCTTTCCTTGCCTTATTTGTTGGCTTCTCAAAAAGAAAGATGGGAAATCTTTTGGAAAAAAGATCTAAAAAATCTTTTCCAAGAAATTTCTCCTATTCGCGATTATACAAACAAAGAAATGGAGCTTTGGTTTTTAGATTATAGGCTTGAAAAACCAAGATATAAAAACGATATGGAAGCGCGGATAAACAACGATTCCTATGAAGCAACTTTAAGAGCAAGAGTAAGGTTGAATAATCTAAAAACTAAAAAAACCAAAGAGCAAGAGATTTTTTTAACTGATTTCCCCTTGATGACTGAAAGGGGAACTTTTATTATTAACGGAGTGGAAAGAGTCGCTATTTCTCAATTAATCCGTTCACCGGGAGTTTTTTTTACCGCCCAAAGATTTGGCAATAAAAATTATTTTGGGGCAAAAATTATTCCCAACTGGGGAGCATGGCTTGAGATTGAAACAGATTCCTCGGGCATAATTGGGGTAAAAATTGACCGGAAAAGAAAAATAATGGCGACTACCCTGTTAAGGGCTTTTGGCGCTTCTGAAAATAAAGCAATAAAAGAATTATTTAAAGATGTTGATTTGGGTGAAATTAAATATATTGAAGAAACCCTAAAGAAAGATTTAACCAACAACCAGGACCAAGCTTTGGTAGAAATCTATCAAAGATTAAGGCCTGGAGACTTGGTAAGCCCAGACACTGCCAAAGAACTGATTAATAATATGTTTTTTAACTTTGAACGATATGATTTATCTAAAGTAGGAAGGTGGAGGATGCAACAACGTTTCACGACATTGTCAGCAAACAACAATGAAACAGAAATTACAACAGAAGACAGAGTATTGAAATTAGAAGATGTAATAGCGGTAATAAAAGAAATTATCCGGCTTAATAATACGCCGGGCGCCAAGCCTGATAAAATTGACCATCTGGGAAACCGAAGAGTCAGAACTTTAAATGAATTATTGCAAAATAGATTAAAAATTGGACTTGTAAGAATGAGCAGAATCATTAGAGACCGGATGTCGGTTTTACCTATTGAGGATTTAGCTCCGGGACAATTAATTAATCCCGGACCCTTTATATCCGTGGTTAAAGAATTCTTTACCTCTTCTCAAATATCCCAATTTATGGACAATGAAAATCCATTGGCTGAACTTGAACATAAAAGAAGATTGTCGGTTACTGGTCCGGGAGGGCTAAACAGAGACAGAGCTGGATTTGAAGTAAGAGATGTCCAACCTTCTTATTACGGCAAAATTTGCCCGATTCAGACCCCGGAAGGACCTAATGTCGGACTGGTCAGCCATCTGGCTTTATTCGCCAAAATTAATGATTTCGGTTTTCTGGAAACTCCTTATTTTAAAGTTAAAAACGGAAAAGTGTTGGCTGATGTCCAATACCTTAACGCTTATCAGGAAGAACAATTCAATATTGCCTCCGGGGCTATTCCTCTTAATAAAAAAGGCAAGATTATTCCCACTAAAGTTGAGGCCAGAATAAAGGGCGAGCCAGGATTCATTGAAAAAGATAAAATTGATTTTATTGATGTTTCTCCCCAACAATTTATTTCCGTTGCGACTTCTTGTATTCCTTTTTTGCAGCATAATGATTCTGCTCGAACTTTAATGGCCTCAAATATGCAGCGTCAGGCAGTTCCTTTAATAAGGCCTGAACCCCCAATTGTTTCTACTGGAACAGAGGAAAAAGTAGCCAGAGATTCAGGCCAAGAAATTATCTCGGATATTGACGGCTATGTTATTAAAGTTGACGCAGAACATATTATTATTAACCCTTGGAAGGCTTCGTTTCCAACGGAATCAATGATTTATAATTTGAAAACTTTTATCCGCACCAATCAATGCACCTGTCTCCACCAGATTCCAATTGTAAAAAAAGGTCAAAGAATTAAAAAAGGCGATGTTTTAACAGACGGGGGAGCAATTTCTCAAAAAAGTCTTGCTTTGGGCCAAAATATTTTAGTCGCTTTCATGCCTTGGCGAGGAGGGAACTTTGAAGACGCGATTATTATTTCAGAAAGATTGGTTAAAGATGAATCCTATACTTCAATTTATATTGAAAAGTTTGAATGCGATGTCCGAGAAACAAAATTAGGACCGGAGCTTACCACTTGCGATATTCCCAATGTTTCAGAAGAAAAACTAAAAGATCTGGACGGAGAAGGAATTATCAGGGTAGGAGCTGAAGTTGAACAAAACGATATTTTAGTTGGTAAAATTTCACCAAAAGGAGAACAGGATTTAACAGCTGAAGAAAGGCTGTTAAAAGCGATTTTTGGAGAAAAAGCCCGCGAAATTAAAGATACCTCGCTTGTTATGGAACACGGAAAAAGAGGAAGAGTAGTTGGTGTGAAAATTTTTTCCCGGGAATTGGGACATAAATTAGAACCGGGCATAATAAAAAGAATCGAAGTTGAGGTGGCTCAAGCCAGAAAAATTATGGTTGGAGATAAGTTAGCCGGCCGCTACGGAAACAAAGGGGTAATTTCAAAGATTTTGCCTGTTGAAGAAATGCCATTTATGAAAGATGGTACGGCAGTTGATATAATTTTAAACCCGATAAGCGTAGTCTCCAGAATGAACCTTGGTCAAATTTTAGAAGCTCACCTGGGCTGGGCCGCAAAAAAATTAAAGTATCAGGCAATAACTCCGTCTTTATCCGGAGCAACCGAACAAGATATTAAAAAAGAACTAAAAGAGGCCGGGCTCCCGGAAGATGGAAAAATTACTTTATATGACGGCCAAACCGGATTAGCTTTTCAGAAAAAAATCACGGTTGGCTATATCTATATGATGAAATTAGCTCATATGGTTGAAGATAAAATTCATATGCGCTCAATCGGCCCCTACTCCTTAATCACCCAACAGCCATTAAGAGGAAAATCGCAACTTGGGGGGCAAAGATTTGGAGAAATGGAGGTTTGGGCGCTAGAAGGGTATGGAGCCGCTCACATTCTTCAGGAGATGTTAACCATAAAATCAGATGATATCTCTGGAAGAGTAACAACTTATGAATCAATATTAAAAGGAGAAGAGATTAAAAGTCCGAACCTGCCTGCTTCCTTTAACTTATTGGTAGCAGAATTGAAATCGCTTGGATTAAGCGTAGAAGTGAAGGAAAAACCAAAACAACAGAAATCTTAAATATGGAATATAGAATGTAGAATGTAGAATGTAGAATGTAGATAAAAGTTTTTTACCCTCTACCTTCTACTTTCTACCCTCTACTTTCTATATTATTTTACATCCTACAATTATGCGAGTTGCTGATATTAAATCAATAAGAATAAAACTGGCTTCGCCGGAAGATATATCAAGATGGTCTCACGGAGAGGTCTTAAAACCTGAAACTATTAATTATAGAACACAAAGGCCGGAAAAAGATGGGCTGTTTTGCGAGAAAATTTTCGGACCAACAAAAGATTACGAGTGCTACTGCGGCAAATATAAAAGAATTCGTTACAAAGGAGTAATTTGTGACCGGTGCGGCGTAGAAGTAACAAAAGCTCTTTCGCGGCGCGAAAGAATGGGCCACATTAAACTAGCTATGGCCTGCTCCCATATTTGGTTTTTAAGAGGCGTTCCCTCAACAATAGGCGCAATCCTGGATATTCCTGTGTCTCAGCTTGAAAAAATAATTTATTTCTCCGCCTATGTTATTACTGATGTCAACTTAGACATTAAGAAAAAAATCCTGGAAGAGATTGAAAAAGAATACAAAAGAAAAAACAAGGCGCTGCGTTCCTTAGACCAAGACGAGTCAAAACAAAAGAATCTCAAAAATAAAAAAGCAAAAGCAAAAACCGAGTCAGAGAAGCTAAAAAAGGCTAAAAATAGAGCCCGAGAAGAAGTTTTAAGTCTAAAACCTTTAAAAATTCTTTCTGAAAATGAATATCATGATCTTTCCCTGAAATACGGGGCTGTTTTTGAAGTGGGAACCGGAGCTGAAACATTAAGAAAACTTTGCACCAAAATTGACCTGGAAAAAGAAATAGCTAAACTAAAAAATGACAAAGAAAAAACCCAATCCCCGCGTAGCTCCCGCGAAGATTATACGGGGCAATCCCTGTTAGATAAAAATTATCTAACAGAGCAAGCCCCGTTAGATAAAAATTATCTAACGGGGCAAGTCCTGGCTAAAAGAAAAATATTAGAAAGGATAAAACTTTTCCAGGGAATGTTAAAAGCTGAGATTAGACCAGAATGGGTATTTTTAACACTTTTACCAGTATCGCCTCCGGATTTAAGACCAATGGTGCAACTGGACGGCGGCCGGTATGCTTCTTCGGATTTAAACGACCTTTATCGCCGAGTAATTAATCGAAACAATCGATTAAAATATCTTTTAGAAATAGAAGCGCCTGAAGTTATTCTAAGGAATGAAAAAAGAATGCTCCAGGAAGCAGTAGACGCTCTCATTGACAACGAAGCCCGAAAAGGAACAATGACCACTGCCACGACCGGCGGAAAGCGAATGCTAAAATCTTTAGCTGACATCCTTAAAGGGAAACAGGGGCGATTCAGGCAGAACCTTTTAGGCAAACGAGTTGATTATTCCGGTCGGTCGGTAATTGTCGTTGGTCCGGAATTAAAACTTAACCAAGTCGGTCTCCCTAAAAAAATGGCTCTGGAACTTTTTAAGCCATTTATAATTAAAAAGATTTTGGAAAAAGAACTAGCTTATAATGTTCGAAGCGCCTCAAAATTAATTGAAGAAGGCATAGATGAGGTCTGGGCAATTTTAGAAGAAATAACAAAAGATAAAGTTGTTTTATTAAATCGGGCGCCAACCCTCCATCGGCTGGGTATTCAAGCTTTCTATCCGGTTTTAATTGAAGGAGAAGCCATTAAAATTCATCCCATGGTCTGTAAGGCTTTTAATGCTGATTTTGACGGAGATCAAATGGCGGTTCACCTGCCCCTTTCAACCATTGCCCAAAAAGAAGCTAGAGAAATTATGCTTTCCACGGCTAATTTTCTAAAACCGGCAACAGGTATTCCGGTTATTACTTTCCATCAAGACATTGCTCTTGGTTGTTATTATTTAACTAAAATTGAAGATGAAGCACTAAAACCAGAGAAATTTTTTACCAGTCCCGAAGAAGCGATGTTAGCTTATGAGTTTGGCGAAATTGACTTAAAAACCAAAATTAAAACGCGGCTGTCCCGACAAAATGTTAAACCGCTAAAACGCACGGATTTAATTGAAACTTCGGTTGGTCGGATTATTTTCAACCAAGCCCTGCCTTCAAACTACCCATTCCAGAATTCAGAAATAAAAATAAAAGACTTAGAAAGAATAAGCAGGGAAACTATTGAAAAATACCCTTTAGAAAAAACGCAAGATCTCTTAAATAAAATAAAACTATTAGGATTTGAATACGCCAGCCTGTCCGGAATATCCTGGGGAATGGATGATTTAATTATTCCCTTAGAAAAAACCAAAATTATAAAAGAAGCAGAAAAGGAAGTAGAAGAAATTGAAGGACACTTAAAAAAAGGATTTCTCTCAAGAGAAGAAAAAACTATTAAAGTAATTAAAATTTGGAATAAAGCAAAGTCCAAAATTGAAGAATTGATCCCGAAAACCTTGCCAAAAAATGGGCCAATTTATCAAATCATTGAATCAGGAGCAAAAGGATCCTGGGGTCCGTCGGTTCAAATGGCAGGTATGAAAGGTTTGGTTATTAATCCGACCGGTCAAATCATTGAAATGCCCATAAAAAACTCTTTTAAGCAGGGTTTTGATGTTTTAGAATATTTTATTTCCACTCATGGAACAAGAAAAGGACTGGCTGACACGGCGCTTCGAACTGCAGCGGCTGGATATCTCACCCGAAGACTGATAGATGTTGCCCATGAAATAATCATTACTACCAAAGATTGCGGAAACAAACAAGGAATTATCGTCCAAAGAAAAGATGCCGATGAAATTGGCCAGAATTTTATTCATAAAATTTCAGGAAGAATAAGCCTTGAAAACATAAAAGGGGTTTGCAAAAAAGGAGAAATTATTGATTGGGAAAAAGCTGATAAAATAGTCAGTCTTAATATCAAAGAGATAAAAATCGCCAGTCCGCTTACTTGTGAAGTAGTAAAAGGCCTTTGTCAAAAATGTTATGGTTGGGATATGGGAAAAAACAAAATAATAGAAATAGGACAGGCAGCCGGAATTGTGGCTGCTCAGTCAATTGGCGAACCAGGAACCCAACTAACAATGAGAACTTTCCATTCCGGGGGCGTTGCCGGAGAAAGTGATATTACCCTTGGCCTGCCTCGAGTTCAAGAGATTTTTGAAGCTAGAATACCGAAAGGAAAAGCTAAGATTTCCCAAGTCCGAGGAAAAATAATAGAAATAACTCCTGAAAGGGTAATAAAGATAAAACAAAAACGCAAAAAATTGCTGTCAGAAACAAAAAAGAATTGGAGGACTACTAAAAGTTTGTCTTCAATCTTAGAATATAAAATTCCGGAAAATATAGCAATTTTAGTAGAACCTAACCAAGAAATAGAAATAGGCCAGCAACTCTGCGAGGGTAATTTAGACTTAAAAGAATTATTTAAGTTGGTTGGGCTTGAACAAACTCAAAAATATATTGTCAAAGAAGTCCAAAAAATTTATGTTTCCCAAGGGGTTTCACTTCATGACAAACACATAGAAACAATCTGCCGCCAAATGTTCTCTCGTTTAAAGATTGTTGTTTCCGAAGATTCTATTTTTAAACTTGGGGAAATTGTAGAAAAAGCGGAATTTTTAAGAGAGAACATTCAGCTCAAAAAAGAGAAAAAAAAGCCAGCCAAGGGTATTGTTCTTTTGCTTGGCGTCTCTAAGGTCGCTTTAACCACTGAGAGCTTTCTTTCCGCTGCTTCTTTTCAGGAAACTTCTCGGGTTTTAATCAACGCTTCATTGAGAGGAAAAGAAGATAAACTCCACGGGCTTAAAGAAAATGTGATTATTGGAAAGCTTATTCCCGCAGGGACCGGCTTTACCCCGCTTAACTCCTAAGAAATGGCAAGAAAAAAACTCAAAAATAAAAAAACCAAAGGGATAAAAAAACCAAGCTTTTTTACTTTGCCGGGAGAAACAAGAAAAACGATTATTAGAATGGCAATTTTTATTGCCGCCATTATTATCATTTTAAGCTTCTTCAATTTGGCAGGATTAGCCGGACAAAAAATAACAGCTATTCTTGTTTTTCTAATCGGACGCACAGCCTATCTCATTCCTTTAATTCTTATCTTCATAGCTTTAATTTCTCTAAAAACTCAATATACCAAATTCTTAGGTCCGATAATTTTAGCAATCATTATTTTGATAGTTGGGATAAGCGGCTTTTTGGAAAGTTTGATAATAACAAACATAGAAGACAAACAAGGGGGATTGATTGGTTTTGTTTTTAGTTGGCCTTTTATCCGATTTTTTGGAGATCTGGTTTCTCAAATTGTATTTGGCGGGCTAATTTTAATCGGAACCCTGATTCTCTGGCAGTTCTTAATCCCCTATCAGGGCAAAACAAAGGATAAACAAGAACTAAAAATAAAAACCGAGCAAGAAAAACCCTTAATCAGCCGATTGATAAAAAGAGTAATCAACAAAACGCAGGATTTCAAAATTAAACAAATTGCTCTCTTTTCTCCGACCAAATCATTGAAAATAAAAAGCAAAGAGATGACCGCTTCTCCAATAAAACCAACCATAAAAAGCGAATATCTTCTGCCGCCTTTAGATTTGCTGGAAGCGGAAAAAGGAAAACCAATGGCCGGAGATACTATTACCAATTCAGCTATCATCAAAAAAACTTTGGAGAATTTTGGATTAACAATAGAGATGTCAGAAATAAATATTGGCCCAACAGTTACTCAATATGCTCTGAAACCGGCTGAAGGGATTAAGCTTTCAAAAATTACCGCCCTTTCCAATAATCTTTCCTTGGCACTGGCAAGCCATCCGATTAGAATTGAAGCGCCTATTCCAGGCAAATCCCTGGTCGGGATTGAAATCCCAAATAGAGAAAGATGCCGGGTTAGATTAAAAGATTTAATTTCAAGCCCTAATTTTCAAAACTCTGCTTCTGTTCTAAGCTTTGTTTTGGGTAGAGATGTTTCCGGAAATCCCCTTTATGCCGACCTTGCCAAAATGCCCCATCTTTTAGTGGCAGGGTCTACGGGTACTGGTAAAACCATTTTTTTAAACTCTTTAATTTTAAGTTTGCTTTATCGAAACTCTCCGGAAACTTTAAGAATTATCTTAATTGACCCGAAAAGAGTGGAGTTTTCTACTTATCAAGAACTGCCTCATCTCTTAACCCCAGCTATTGTTGATTCTCAAAAATCAGTTAACGCCTTAAAATGGTTAACCTCTGAAATGGAAAGAAGGTTTGATGTTTTATCTGAAAATGGATCACGCGATATTCTCAGCTATAATACCAAAGTTTTACCAAAAACAAAAAAACCCATTCCTTATATTGTTTTAATTATTGACGAATTGGCAGATTTAATCGCGGCCAGAGGAAAGGAAATAGAGGCTGGCATTGTAAGGTTGGCCCAAATGGCCAGGGCGGTCGGCATTCATTTAGTTGTCGCTACCCAAAGACCGTCAGTAGAAGTGATTACCGGCTTAATTAAAGCGAACATTAGTTCCCGAATCACTTTTCAGGTTGCCTCTCAAATTGACTCAAGAACAATCTTGGATATGGCCGGGGCAGAAAAACTTTTAGGTTTAGGCGATATGCTTTTTGTTTCTGCTGAAACTGCAAAGCCCAAAAGAATTCAAGGAGCTTATATTTCAGAAAAGGAAATAAGAAATGTGGTTGATTGGATTAAATTAAAAGCGATAAAATCGACAATTGAAAGTTCTGACCCTTATCCGGGCGAAACCGATGACAAGGAATTGCCTAAAAATGATTTAGCTAAAGATCTTGAAACAAGCTTGGAATCCTTTGATTTTCATTCAACTAAATTTTCATCCGAAAAAGATGTTTTGTACGAAGAAGCAAAGAAAATAGTTATTGAAGCGAAAAAAGCTTCTGCCTCTCTGCTTCAAAGAAGATTAAGCATTGGCTACGCCCGAGCAGCCAGATTATTGGATATACTTGAGGAAAATGGAATAGTCGGACACGGACAAGGAGCTAAACCAAGAGAGGTCTATTTTGAAGATGATGTTAAAGGCAATGAAGAAGAGAATGGCTGGCAAAAAATATAATCAAATGTTAATATAAAAATATGTCAAAGAAAAAAGACTTACCATCTCAAGGGAAAGATCTCCAGGAAGCAATTACTGAAATCAAACAAAGATTTGGCGATGGCGCGATTATGAAATTAAAAGAAACAGAGGCAGTAGATGTTAATGTTATTCCTACGGGCTCTTTTTCCTTAGATTTAGCTTTGGGGGTAAGCGGTATTCCCCGGGGCAGAGTAATTGAGATTTTTGGCCCGGAGTCAAGCGGCAAGAGCACTTTGGCTTTACATATTTGCGCCGAAGCCCAAAAACAAGGAGGGGTGGCTGCTTTTGTTGACGCGGAACACGCCATGGACCCTGACTACGCTAAAAGAATCGGAGTTGATATTGATAATTTATTAATTTCCCAGCCAGATTCCGGAGAACAGGCATTACAGATTGTTGAGAGATTAATCAGGTCAGGGGAAATTGATGTCATCGTGGTTGATTCAGTGGCTGCTTTGGTTCCTCAGGCAGAAATTGACGGAGAAATAGGCGAATTTCAAATTGGCCTTCAGGCTAGAATTATGTCGCAAGCGCTCCGTAAACTTTCAAGCATTATTGCTAAGACAAAAACCGTAGTCATATTTCTGAATCAAACTAGAATGAAAATCGGAATTCGCTTCGGTAATCCCGAAACAACGCCCGGCGGTTTAGCTTTGAAATTTTACGCTTCGGTAAGGATTGATTTGAGAAGAATTGCTCAAATTAAACAAAAAGAAGAAATTATTGGTTCTAGGATTAAAGCGAAAATAGTAAAAAACAAAATCGCTCCTCCGTTTAAGGTGGCTGAATTTGATATTTTTTACAATGAGGGAATTTCTTTTTTTGGCGATGTTTTAAGCACCGGCTTAAAAACAGGGGTAATAAAAAAAGCCGGCTCTTGGCTCCAATTTGAAAATATTAAACTTGGACAGGGAACTGAAATCAGCAAAGAATTCTTAAGAAAGAATCCGGAAATTACAAAAAAAATTAAAGACTTATCAACGAGCAATTGAAGAGAGAATTCCTAAATACCGAGCTCTTTTAATAGCTCGGGCTAATTTTCTCTGATGACTGGAACAAGTTCCGGTTCTTTTTTTTGGTTTAATCTTTCCAGCTCCTGAAATAAACCTTCGCAGAACTTGGCTTTCCTTAAAATCAATCTCTTTAATATTGCTTTTACAAAAATAACAATCCATAGTTTTACAGAGGTATGTCCTTAATATCTATCTCCTCTTCTTCAATAACTGGAATGTCTTCTTGTTCAGCTTGTTTTTCCGTCTCCTCTCCAGGAGGAACAACCTTTCCAGCTGTTCGGGGCCCTAATTGCAAACTTTGAGCAATAATTTCTGTCCGAGATCTCTTATTTCCGGAAGAATCCTGCCAAGTTCTTGTTTGGAGTCGGCCCTCAATCAAAACCAAAGAACCTTTATTTAAATATTGAGAAGCAATATCAGCTAATCTTCCAAAAAGAACAATATTATGAAATTCTGTTTGCTGTTGTTTTTGGCCGGATTTATCAGTAAAAAAATTAGTTGTTGCCATTCCAAAATTAACCACTGATTGCCCTGATGGAAGGCTTCTTGTTTCTGGATCACGAGTCAAACGACCAATTAAAATAACTTTATTAAAATTCACTCCTGTTAGAAGTCTGTCATTATATTAGTCAATTTTAGACAGCTTCATTATATTTTGTTAGTTACCCTATGATCCCACACTCCTATATATTGTCATCGACCTTTTTAAAATCGGCTTTAAATCTCTTCTAATATTCCTTCCAATTTTTTTTCTATTTCTTTTAATTTAACTTTCTTCTCTTCGGCTAAGGCAACCGGCAAAACAGGCTTTTTTAATCCTGTCAAGGGTTTCGGAAACATTTCTCTTGCTTTCTCTTTAAGCGGTTCTTGGGCTAATATCAAATAACGCAAAACTTGTTTTTCAGCTTTTATTTCTTTTTCTAAAAAAAGCAGGTTCTCGGGGTTTATTTGGAATTTCAAAACAAGCAAAAATACCTGGATCTGTTTTTTAACAGGACAAGACAGCTTATTTCTTAAAAAAAGACCTTTATTTTTCAAAACTCCTCCCTGTTTTTGGATTAAAAAGTTTATTTTCTCTTGAATTTTCTTAGCTTCCTGTTCAGGAATTTCTGAAGAAATAAGATAAGTTATTTCGTAGTGTTTCATGTGAATGTAACGAGAACGCAATTTTCGCTTTGCTCAACCTTGCTCATATTTTAAATTCTACAACATCGCCGTCTTCTACAACATACTCTTTTCCAGTTGTTAAGATTTGCCCTAATTCCCGCGCTTGTTTCCAGGAACCGGCTGCGATTAATTTCTGCGCGCTGATTACTTCGGCCCTAATAAATTTGGTTTCAAAATCAGAATGGACAATTCCACCAGCTACCGGCACTCTTAACCCTTTTTTTAACGTCCATGCCCTGGTTTCTTTCCCGCGAGTTATCGTGTAAAAAGTAATCAAACTAAGAATATCATAGCAACTTAAAATCATTTGGTCAAGCTTGGAAGCGATGCCCAATTCTTTTATTTCGGACTCTGACATCTCTGATATTTCTACTTCAAGCTTAAGATCAATAAACAAGGAACAGGGAAAAGAAAACATCTGTTTTAATTCTTGTTCATTGTTCTTTGTTCTTTGTTCATTAATGTTAAAGACATAGAGAATCGGCTTTTTGCTTAAAAGATTTTCTTTTTCTTTTGATTCTAAATCTTTCTTTTCCAGTTCGGTTTTAATTATTTCAATATCTTTTTCAATACTTGCATTGCTCGCATTATCAAATGCTTTGACAACTTCAACCAGAGCGTCGCAATTTCTGATTTGGGCCAAGAACTGATTTCCCAAACCCTCGCCTTTATGAGCGTCTTTGACCAGGCCTGCAATATCAACAAACTCAATTACAGTCGGGGTTATTTTTTCCGGTTTAATAACTTGAGCAATTTTTTCTAATCTTTTATCAGGAACCGCCACTAGCCCGACATTGGGATGAATAGTGGTAAAAGGGTAGTCAGCAATACCCACAGGATTTTTAGTCAAAGCCTTAAATAGAGTTGATTTGCCAACATTTGGCAAGCCAATTATACCCACTGAAAAAGACATATTATTGGGTAAGGTTCGATTTCCCGGACCGATTTCAGAAGCGAGGCAATAGGTTTCAAGGCAGCTTTCGCAGGCTTGTTGGCATGGTTCCCGAACAAAGTGAGGGACAACAAGCCGAGAACGCAGGCTGTAAAATCTCGCTGGGATTTTAACAGCCGGTGACTTGAAACTTGATTGCTGAGCTTCTGATGCTTTAAGCTAAATTACGAACAAATAGGTCCGTTTTTCAGACTTTACCCTATTATTTTACCTTGTTAGAAATTTTTCTCAAAGGTTTTATTTCTAACAAGGTTTCACCAATGATTTAACAAAATTAATTCCTTTTTGTCCTAATTTTTCAGCTTCTTCCTTGGTTTTTGCTTCGGCAAACACCCGAAATTCCGGAGCGTTAGCCGATGGCCGAAAAAGAATCCAAGCGTACTTATCAAGCCAGATTTTTAATCCGTCGATTTCCTCGGTTTTAATTCCTTTAAATTTCTTCTTTGCTTTTTTAAGAATAATTGGATTTAGTTCTTGAGGACAGTTGATTTTGACCCTATAAAGAAAAAATTTAGAAAGGGTATTTATTAGTTCTTCTAAAGTTTTTTTGCTTTGGGTTAATAAGTTTAAAATTTTTATTGTTACAGAACCAGCGTCTCGACTCATCATAATTTCAGCCGAAATTCCTCCACCGTTTGCTTCAAAGCCAAAAAAAGCTTTATATTTTTTCATTGCCTCAACCACATAAGGAGAGCCAACTTTTGTTCGAACAATCTTCTTCCCTATGGTTTCTACTACTTGAGAAACATTAGTCGGGATAACTACGGTTGCTGTGGGGCTGTATTTAGCGATTAGGGTTCCAGTATAATCTCCGGGAATAAACCTTCCTTTTTTATCAACAAAAACTACCCTGTCTCCATCTCCATCAAAAGCTATTCCAAAATTCGCCTTCTCCTTTTTTACTTTTTCTTGAAGCTCCTTTACCGCTTCTTCGGTTTCAGTGTCTCTGGGAATAAATTTTTCCGATTGCAGGTTGCCATTTATAATTTTTACTTTTAATCCTAATTTTTTAAGAATTGTCGGTATTGCTTTTACCTGACAGCCATTACTAGCGTCAATAACTATCTTCCATTTAGGGTAGGGCGGTTTGGCTATGTTTAAGAGCATTTCTCGGTAAGATTTAATGGCAATATTTTCTTTTTTGAACTCTATTTTTTTTCGTTTGAACGGAATTCTCTCTTTGATTTTTTTGTAAATATTTTCAATTTCTCTTTCCTGTTTTTTTAAAATTTCTTCTTTGAAGGCAAAAAATTTCAACCCGTTAAAATCTAATCTAATATGGCTTCCGGTAATCATACAACTGCCAACAAAAGCCGGATCAGCTATTAAAATATAATTCATAGCTGGAGCGGGAACAATTCCTTGGTCGGAAACCTTGTAGCCTTCTTTTAAGAGCCCTGAAGAAAAAGATCTCTTTATTCTTGGACTGGATCTTCTAGGATCCATTCCTACGGCTATTTTGCCTTTTTGTTTATGGTTTTTTAAGAATATGCCGAAAGCCCGGCCAATATCAAAACAGAATTGATTAGTTAAAAATTCTTTAGCCGAGCCCCTTATTCCGCTTGTCCCAAATAATGAAATCATAATAGATCCAGGATATTAAGTTAATCCCATCTTTTTTCTGACATCTGCGATAGTAGAAGAGGCGATAATTTGGGCTCTTTTTCTGCCTTGCTCTAAAATTTCTTTAACATAGACTTCTCTACAGAGGAGTTCTTTCTTTTTCCGGCGGAAAGACTCCAGAGAGTTAATCAAAAGCTCTGATAAGGATTTTTTGAGCTCCGCGTATCCTTTCCCTTTAAATTTCTTTTCTAATTCCTTGACCGTTTTTCCCGAGAATAAAGAATAAATCGTTAAAAGGTTTGAAACCCCGGGTTTTAATTTTTCGTTATATTTTATCGTTTTTCCAGTGTCGGTAACCGCTTTCATGATTTTGGCTTTTATTTCTTCCGGCTCGTCAAAAAGACCGATGCGACTTTCGGGCGGATCGGTTTTTGACATTTTCTTTGTTGGTTGGGTCAAGCTCATTATTTTAGCCCCTGCGTTAGGCAGTTTTGCTTCCGGAACCTTAAAAGTTTGGCCAAATTTTTGATTAAATTTTCTGGCAATGGTTCTGGTTATTTCAATATGCTGTTTTTGGTCTTGGCCCACAGGGACAATATCTGTTTGATACAAAAGAATATCAGCAGCCATTAAAATTGGATAATTTAAGAGTCCGGCATTAACATTTTGTTTGAATTTTTTGGATTTTTCTTTGTATTGAGTCATTCTGTTTAAGTCGCCGATTGGCGTTATCGTATTTAAAAGCCAAGCTAATTCAGAGTGTTCTTTAACTTCTGATTGAACGAAAATTGTCGCTTTTTCAGGATTAACTCCAGCGGCTAAATAGACAATCGCTTTTTCCAATATCAAATTTTGCAGAGTTTCGGGTTGATAAGGAGAAGTTAAGGCGTGCAAATCAACAATACAAAAAACACACTCGTTTTTTTCTTGAAGTTCAACCCATTGTTTTATCGCTCCTAAATAGTTTCCTATATGAAGCGCGCCTGTTGGCTGAATACCGCTAAATACTTTCATAATAGTTGGGGTCAGACCCCTTGTTGTCATACTTCTATAACAACAGGTAAAATCATTGGCCTTCTTTTGGTTTTAGAGTAGAAAAACTGTCCGATTTTATTCCTCATTTCATCTTTGACATAAATCCAATTAATCGTTCCTCCTGAAGTTACTGCTTGGTCAACAATTTTTATTACCTGCTGTCTGGTCTCTTTTAATAATTGCTTTGATTCTCTTAGATAAATAAAGCCCCTTGAGATTACATCGGGAGAACCGATTACTTTGCCGCTTTGCTTATCTACTACTGCTACAATAACAAACATTCCGTCCCGAGCCAGCATATGCCTGTCTCGTAAAACCACCTCGCCAACATCACCAACGCCTAAACCGTCAACCATTACATAGTTTGAGGGGACTTTTGTTCTTTTAATAAAAATTGTTTTTGGGGTTAAATCAATAATCTGGCCGTTTTCAATAATAACAATATTTTTCTCTGGCATTCCCGTGTCTCGGGCTATCTCAGCGTGAGCAACTAACATTGAGTATTGGCCATGAATAGGGATAAAAAATTTCGGCTTGGTAATTTTAATCATTTCTTTTAGCTCCTGTTCTTGGGCGTGACCGCCAGCATGAATATCCATCATTTTATAATGAAAAACTTTTACTCCTTGACGCAAGATTGCGTCTTTAAGCGCCTGGACTGTCCTTTCATTCCCGGGAATAACAGAAGAAGAAAGAATAATAGAATCGCCGCTTTTAAGACGTAATCTTGCGTGTCTTTTTTGGGCGAGCCGCATCAAAACAGCTTGGTTCTCTCCCTGGGCGCCGGTGCATAAGATAGTTATTTTTGAATCAGGATAATTTTCAATTTCTTTTCCCTTGATAATTGTCCCCTTTTTTGATTTAATCCGCCCCAGTTTTTCAGCCATTTCCATGTTGTTCTTTATTGAATAACCTTCAATTATTACTTTTCTTCCATATTTTTCAGACAAAAAAATAATTTGCTGGATTCTATTAATCAAAGAAGCGAAAGTAGCGGCAATAATCCTGCCCGAAGAACGTTGAAAAATTTCTTCTAGGTTTTTTTCAATTGTTTTTTCAGACAAAGAATGGCCATTTTCTTCAGCGCCAGTAGAATCTGACATTAAAAGCAGAATTTTCTTTTCAGAAAGCGTTCTCAATTTCTGAAAATCAGTCGGTAGCTCATTTACCGGATTTAAGTCAAACTTGAAATCAGAAGTATGTAAAATATTGCCGATTGGCGTTTCAATAAATAATCCAAAATTGTCGGGAATATTGTGATTTTGCCTGAAAAACTCAATCCGAAAAGGACCTAATTCAATTATAGAACCGTGTTTAATTTCATTTATTTTCAACTGAGGGTGCTCGGGAAACTCTTCCTGCCTTTTTAGAATTATTCCTCGCGTCAAAGGGGAAGCGAAAAATTGCAGAGAAGGACTCCAAATTTTTTCAATTAAATACGGAATCGCGCCAATATGGTCATAATGGCCATGGGTAAAAACTATCCCTAAAATGTTCTTTTGTTTTCTGTTTCGCCAACCATTGCTTTGTTTATTCAAAGAACTCAAATAATTAATGTTTGGCACAATATAATCAATGCCCGGCGTATCTTCTTCGGGCATTTTAAGTCCCATATCAATAATTAAAACCGCCTCATTATATTCAAGAAGCGTCATATTGCGGCCAACCTCGCCCAAGCCGCCAAGGGGAATAATTTTGAGAGATTTTTCTCTTATCATAAATACCTAATTCTTATATTATTTTAGGCTGTCGGGGTTTGACCCCGACAGATATGCCGAGGGCGGGACTCGAACCCGCATGAAGTTTCCTTCACAGCCTTCTGAAGACTGCGTGTCTAGCCAAATTTCACCACCTCGGCTCATTTCTCTGTTTTTCTGAAACAAACATATAAGAATTCAAGTTAAGACAACTTTTGTAGAAATTCGCCTAAATTGGCTGTTGCAACGCCTAAACTATAATCATTCTGACCGTAATAAACATAAAGCCGGTCTTTGATAATTACTGAGCCGCAAGAATAGACAATATTTCCCTCCTTCTCGTTGTCAGGCTCTAAAATTGGCTGATTGCTCCTGGCTAAAACTCGGCTCGGGTCTTTCAAATCAAGAAGCATAGCGCCAATTTTGTATTTATAATCTTTTTTACTAACTCCATTATAAATTAGAAGCCAGCCTTTTTCTGTTTTTATTGGACTGGCAGCGGCGCCAATTTTTAAACTATCCCATTTACTTTCTCTCGGTCTTGCGAAAATATTTCCAGCTAACCATCTATCCTTAAACTTTAAATCCGGGACAGAATCCATCCAAATATCAGGAAAAATCCGATGAAGAAAAATATAATTTCCAATAATCTTTTCCGGAAAAATACAAGCTTGTTTATCGCCTATGCCCGGAGGAGAAATTAAAATTGGTTTTTCCCAATTCCATTGATAATTTAAAAAATCGCTCTCTTTTATTGAGGTCAAGGCAATCCGGGGAGGATTACAGCCGTCAAACGCCACATAAGTCATATAAAATCTGTCTTCTATTTTTACTATTCTGGGATCCTCGCACCCTGAATGTCCGCTGCCAGAAAACCCAATATAATATGTTCTTTTACCGGAAGGATTTATTTCAAACGGCTCTCTGGGAACATAAATTGGCTCGGTTAATCTTTCAGAAATATTAATCCCATCATTGCTTACTGCCAAACCCAAAACCGAAACATCGTCTTTAGTAATGGAACGATAAACAATATAGACTTTGTTTTGTTCATAAATAGCGGCAGCGTTAAAACAGGCCTTATCTTCCCAAAAATATATTTTCCTGGGATCTAAAATTGGATTGCCCTCAAACTTTATTAATTTGGAAGATTCTTCTTCTTTGATATCTTCCCAAAAATCCAGAAAAGCAATATTAATACCCTTATCAATCTCGCTGTAATAATACAAAAGCCATCTTCCTTGAAATTTTACTAAACCGCCAAGAGTAATTTTATTGTTTTCTGAACTAAAAATAGGTTCTTTCGTTCTCCATAAAATTTTACCAGGATTTTCTTTATCAAAAAGAATCAAGTTCCAAGAATAATATTTGGTACCTTTTTTAGCAGAATTAACTGTATTATAAAAAAACAAAATTCCCTGTTCTGCGACAATCGGACTTGGCCCTGTTTTTATGTTTTCATTCTTTTCTGTAAAAAATATTGGTTCTTTTTTAACTTTAACTTGCCATTTTTTTAAGTTCTTTGAAAAAGCTATTTTTATTGAGTCTCTGCCAATAAAATAACCGCATATTTTTCCATTATATTTATAATCTTGAATAATGCTCAATTTCTTCCTTGGGCTAATTTCGCCCATCTTTTCCCACTTAAAAAGATTCTTTGAAAGAGCGAAGTAAAGATAAGTTTTACTGCTGTTCTTTTTTTTAGCCTCATAAATTAAAAAATAATTTCTTTTTATTTTTGTTATTTTCGGATTTGCGCATCTTGCGCCGCTTTCTTCTATTAAAGGATTTTTATTATATTTTTTAAAATTTATTCCATCCTTGCTTGTTGCTAAATAGATGGCATTGTTTTCTTCAAAAAATAAAAAAACCTTTTTCTCTTTTGCAATAACTGTTGGAGCTCCTTTCTGGTTAGAAAATAAAATCGGATTTTGAAAATAATTTTTAATTTGTATATTAAAATTAAGCATAAACTAAACTTTCAAAATTCTTCGTTTCCAAACCCCTTCGTGGTTTGGAAGACTGCGAATTTTGAAGAGTAAGCGCGAGATGAGCTTTTTAATAAAATTTTTATTAATCTTTCTAAATTATAAAATGCTAAACAGCAAATTTTGTCGCCTGCCCCATAATAGACTAATAATTCTTTGTTCTTCACAACCGCGCCAGAAGGAAAGATAATAGCATTCGGCCGCATATATCTTATCTCGTATTGCGTTTTAGGAATTAAAAAAGGATAATCGCTTTTAGCTAATATCTTAGTTGGATCTTTTAGGTCTAAAAGCGCGGCGCCGATGCCAAAAACATCTGGACCAGGAAGACTAATTCCTGTGATATAAGCCAATATCAGCAACCAGCCCTGTTTTGTTTTTATAGGAGGGGCGCCCACTTCAATTTCTAAATCTGGCGTTGGGGGAAATAAAATATTTTTACCTTGTTGGTCCTTTTCAATCCACCACTTATCCCAATATTCTTGAGATAAAATTTCTTGAATATCGTTAAAAAAAGCAATACCCGTCTTTAATGGCCGCAAGTCCGGCTCTAAAGCAAAAATTGCTACCATTTTTCCGTTGATTCTTTCCGGAAAAAGAACCATGCACTTTGCGTTAAATGGCGTTACAATGCCATGCTTGGTAATTGTTTTAAAGTCCTTAGTTGTTGCTAAGGCTATTTTAACATATTCTTGCGAAGAAGGAAAATGAGAAACAGCGGTATAAAAAATAAAGTACTGATTTCCAAATTTAGTTATTCTTGGGTCTTCACAGCCAAAATATTCCCATTTATGCTCTGGCTTAAAAAATAGACGACGATTTTTAAAAGTACTTCCATTTTTACTATTGGCATATCCTAAAAAAGAAATATGAAATCCTGGTTTATGTTCATCAAAAAATTGAGAAGAATGAGCCCGATAAACCATATGAAAAATGTTTTTTTCATCTTTGATAACGCAAGGATTAAAAACAGCATCAGCTTCCCACCAATTTTTTATATTTGGTTTTAAGATAGGGTTTCGTTTGTGCCTTATAAGTTCAATTTTATAATCAGCTTTTTCCGTTAATTCTTTCAAAAATTCATTTAGATTCACTGTGGCAAGTCCGATAACATTGTCCGCGGCGCCGTAATAAATAAACAATTGGTCTTTAATTATTATTGCTCCATTAGTAAAAACAACATTAGGAACTACTCCTTGTTTTTCGTAGTCCTGCTGCGGTTCCAAAATAAAATTATTTGGCCGGCAAAGAACCCTGGAAGGGTCTTTAAGATCTAATAGCATTGCGCCTAATCGGTATTTTCTATCTTGTTCAGAAAGGCCGTGATAAATCAAAAGCCAGCCCTGTTTTGTTTTTATCGGCACCGGACCAATGCCGATTTTTCGGCTATCCCATTTATCCGTTCTCGGCATAAACCAACAACTTCCTTTAATCCAAGTGTCTTTTTTGAAATTTAAATCTTTAACTGAATCAATCCAAATACAGGGATGAAATCGATGAAAAATAAAATATTTCCCTTTAATTTTTTGAGGCAGAATACAAGCGTTTTTATCATCTATGCCTGGCGGTGAAATTAAAACCGGTTTTTCCCATTTCCAGCGAAAAGCGAGAAAATCTTTTACTTTTATTGATGTTAGAGCGACTCTGGTTGGATGAACTCCATCAAACGCGGTATAACACATATAAAACCGGTCGCCTATTTTAGTAATTCTCGGGTCTTCGCATCCCGACCAAACCCCTGGTTTAGCTTTTTTTTCAAAACTTTCTCGCGGCTTATAAATCGGTTCTGGCAATCTCTCGTCAATGTTAAATCCGTCCTTGCTAATTGCCAAACCTAAACTAGAAGTATGATCTTTAGAAAAAGCCCGATAAACAATATAGACTTTTCCTTGTTCGTAAATTACGCTTGGATTAAAAACACCTCCTGTTTCCCAGGCATGCTCTTTTCTCGGCTCTAAAATAGGATTGTTTTTATAACGCTCCAACTGCATATTAGTGAAGTCTGACCCCTTAGGCGCTCTCTACCTTCTACCTTCTACCTTCTACCTTCTACCTTATCATTTACAAAAACCTTGTCAATCTTAGGAGTGTGGACTTGAACACTCCTAATGCCATATTCTTCTTGTTCTAATATACCATTCTTCTATATTAGTAAATCTTTCAGCCGGAGTAATAATCAATTCCATTTCCGGTTTTTTAATTGTCCTGGAAACTAAATAAAGATAATAAGGGTTATATAAAAAAACTGCTGGCGCTTGTTCAATCACAATGTTCTGAAATTCTTCTAATTTCTCTCTTCTTGCTGTTTGATTAAGGGTTTGGCGAGCTCGTTCTAAAAGAAAATCTGCCCTGTTATTATCAAAAATAGCCAAATTCAATCCAGGGTCTCTTCTCTGAAGCGAATGCCAAAAAACAAAAGGGTCGGGAATCGCGCTCAGAATTTGACCAAACAATAAACTTTGGAAATTTCTATTCCTGATAACTTCTCGTTTAAGCTCAACAATATCATAAATATTAATCTCAACTTCTACGCCAACTGCCTGCCATTGTTTTTTTAGAAGATAAGCTGTTTCTCGCAGCTGCGGATGGTCAACCGTGGAAAGAGAAAATCTTAAAGGATTTTCTTTGTGGAAGCCGGCTTTTTCCAAAAGTTCTCTTGCTTTTTCTAAATTGGGCTCAAAAATTTTTTGCGGAGCGGAAAAATTAAAAATCTCCGGCAAAATAGGAGAAGAAACCTTTTGACCTTGCTTGTGAAACAGATAAGCAATAATTTCTTGTTGATTAACAGCGTAATTTAATGCTTGGCGGACATTTATGTCTTGGAAAACTTTTGCTTCTTGAGGGTTGAAAAAAACAGCGAAATACCTTGGCAGAACAAGAAAATGAATTTGCCAATTTCGTCCAAATGCATTAGCTGGATTTAAGGGACACAAAGAAAAACCGGTAATTTGTCCTTGATGAGCCGCTTTTACCAATTCTTGCTCATTGCGGAAAAATAAAAAATCAATTTCGGAAATAAAAGGCTTACCGCGAAAATACTGCGGATTAGCAATTAAAGACAGGACTTCTATTCTGCCTAATTCGTCTTTTTTAATTTCTCTAAACTTGTAAGGACCAGAACCAACAGGCCTAAGGTTGTAAGAAGCCAAATGAAAGGCCTTATGAGAAATATTGCGCCAAATATGCCTGGGCAGGATTTTCAAAGTTAAATTCTCTAAAAAAGAAGCTGAAGGGGCTGGCAGAATAAAACGAATTGTTTGCTCAGAAATTTTTTCTATTTTTACGCCTAGCCATTTTGGCCATAAAGGACTTTTAAAAACCGGGTCCTGGATTATTTCAAGGGTAAAAATAACATCATCAAGGGTAAGTCTTTGGCCGTCATGCCAAAAAATATCCTGCCTTAAAACGCATTCATAAACTCGGCCCTGCTCTTTAACCTGACAATCAGCTAAATCCTGCACAAGATTTCCAAGAATATCATATTTCATTAAGCCGGAAAAAATAAGCCCGGTTAAATCCCGGTCAACATCGCTAAGAGGAGCGAAAATCGGATTAATAAATCTTGGCTGGCCAATTAAGCCTTCAATATGGACTCCGCCATAAGCTGGTACAATCCTGGTATTTTTAAGATAGAAACTGCAAACCAAAAAGAAAAAACTGCTAAAAGCCAAAACAGCAAAAACTAAAAAAGCGATTTTTTCTTTTTTGTCCAGGACCTTAAAAAATTGAAGCCATTGAGATTTACTGGGCCATTTAGAAAACATGCATTATGCTGTCGGTATGCTGTCGGGGTGCTGTCGGGGTCAAACCCCGACAGCACTGTCGGGGTCAAACCCCGACAGTAAAGCAAGACAAAGATGAAAAAATTAAGACAAAGCTAAATTAAAAAGCGCTAAAAGAATAAAAAGAGTTCCAAAAACTATGGTTGCTAAAAAGATTTTTTGCTGAATTCCTCGCCGAGTAGCGTAAAAACCCCCTTCTCCGCCAAAACCACTGCCAAGAGCTGTTCCTCTTTGCTGTAAAAGAATCAAAACTATTAAAATAATTGCCACAAAAATCTGAATTATCGGTAAATATTGAGCCATAGAATTGATTAATACCCTTCTGGCATTGAAGGCATTCCTCCCCCTCCTTTCTTTTCTTCCGGCTTTTCAGCAACTACGCATTCTATAGTCAAAAACATCACTGCGGCTGAAGCAGCATTTTGAAGACCGGATCTAACCACTTTTGTCGGGTCAACAATGCCCGCGGCCATTAAATCTTCGTATTCCATTGTCTCGGCATTAAAACCAAAACCAGCTTTCCCCTCTTTTACTTTTTGACAAATTACTGCTCCGTCTACGCCGGCATTTTGAGCAATTTGGCGAATCGGCGCTTCCAGAGCTTTTTTTAAGATATTAACGCCAATCATTTCATCTCCCTCCATTTTTATTTCAGACAATCTATCAATTTCTCTTATTAAAGAAACCCCGCCCCCCGGAACAATTCCTTCTTCTTTAGCGGCTCTGGTGGCTGATAAAGCATCTTCTGTCTTGTGCTGTTTGGCTTTTTGCTCAACCTCTGTTGCCGCGCCAACTTTAATCACTGCCACTCCGCCAACTAATTTTGCCAATCTTTCCTGAAGTTTTTCTTTGTCAAATTCTGACTCTGAAATCTCCAGTTCTTTCTTTATCTGTTTTATTCTGGCGTCAATTTCCGTTTTCGCGCCTTTCCCCTCAACAATAGTGGTGTTTTCCTTAGTAGCAACCACTCTTCTTGCCCGTCCTAATTGTTTTAATTCAATATTTTCTAATTTCAGTCCCACTTCTTCAGAAATCACCTGGGCTCCGGTTATAGCGGCAATATCCTGAAGCATTTCCTTGCTTCTCTCGCCAAATCCCGGCGCTTTTATCGCTAAAGCGTTAAATATGCCTCGCAGTTTATTAACCACTAATGTTGCTAAGGCGTCTCCCTCAACTTCATCGGCAATAATGACTAATTCTTTTTTTCCGGCTTGAACCACTTTTTCTAAAGCCGGCAGAATCTCTTGAAGAGAAGAAATCTTTTTATTGGTCACTAAAATATAAGGGTCCTCAAAACTGGCTTCCATTTTTTCGGTGTTAGTAATCATATAAGGAGAAATATATCCTTTATCAAACTGAAGCCCTTTAACCACTTCTTTTTGAGTGCCAAAAGTTTTTGATTCTTCAACCGTGATTACGCCGTCTTTTCCCACTTCAGCCATTATTTCAGCAATTAACTCGCCGAGTTTTTCATCTTCCGCGGCAATAGTCGCCACCTGAGCCATTTCTTCTTTAGAGGTTACTTGTTTTGACGCTTGTTTTAACCCTTGAACAATTTTTTCCACTCCTTTTTCTATTCCTCTTTTCAAAGCCAAAGGATTGGCTCCGGCAGCCACATTTTTAAGTCCTTCTGATATTATTGCTTGAGACAAAATCACGGCTGTGGTAGTACCGTCTCCGGCAACATCATTAGTTTTTTCAGCCACTTCTTTAACAATCTCTGCTCCCAGATTTTCTATTTTGTTCTCTAATTCAATCTCTTTGGCAATAGTTACTCCGTCATTAGTAATAGTCGGCGACCCAAAACCCTTGTCCAGAACAACATTTCTTCCTTTAGGTCCTAAAGTAATTTTTATCGCATTAGCTAATTTATCAACCCCGGCTTTCATTTTTTTCCGGGCATCTTCTGAATATTTTATTTGTTTTACCATAATAATTTTGCTTCGCAAAAGAAATTCCAAGCTTCAAATATCAAATTACAAACTATATGTTTTGAATTTTGGATTTGTTCACCCGCCTAAATTTTGCTTCGCAAAATTTGGGCGGGGTAAATTTGGAATTTATGATTTGTTATTTGGAATTTACTATTCTTGAAGCTATTCAAGAATAGCCAATATATCTTCTTCTTTTGCTATAAGATATTCTTTATTTTCGACCTTGATTTCATTAGGGCCATATTTAGTAAATAGAACTTTATTCCCGGGTTTTACATCTAAGGGAATAATTTTACCGGCTGAAGTTTTTTTACCTGGCCCAACAGCAATTACTTTGCCTTGTTCCGGCCTTTCTTTTTCAGCTGTTTCCGGAAGCAAAATTCCGGTTTTGGTTTTCTTTTCTTCTTTGTCCGGCTCAATCAAAATATGATTTGATAATGGCTTTATTTTCATGCTTTTTTTATGCTGTTCATTCTTGTGATTCTTGTCTTTTGTTCGACCTTTTGAAAGCCCTTGTTTTTATTATTTTAACAGTTAAAAAAACCCTGTCAAGAGATTCAAATAATATATAGTAGAGATATGGGGGTCTTTACTAAAATAGAATAGTATTTTGATAAAAATATAGCGCAATGTTAAAACAATGCGCCAAAAAGCTTGTAATTTTATTCAAAACAGACTACTCCTTTAACCCGGCAATTGCTTTATCAACTTCTGCTAAACAGGCTTTATAACATTCAACTTCTATGGTGTCTAAAACCATATCAGCTTTTATTAATTGGCCTAATTCTTTCCACTCTTCTAAAGTTAAACACTTGCTTTCTTCAACGCCAGACCCTTGATTTAATTTTGACTTAATTGAAAGTTCTTTTACTCTATCTTTCACCCTTTCAGAAAATTCTGTTTCATCTATTAATTTGTAAAGTTGGTCAATTATGCTCATATTTTTATGCTCGTTCTCCTAAAAATCCCCCAATTTTGTTCATAAGTTGCATCATTTTCCCCTTCTTATGAATTTTACCAAGCCCAGCCAAGTATCTTTTTGACGCTTCATTGGTTATTGCTTCTAATCTTTCTGGTCCTGTTAGAGATTTTTTTCCATCTTCCATTTCTGTTTCCTGACCTCTCAATTTTTCAATCTCTCTTTCTAATTTTTGTTTTATATATTGATTGGATTCTGCCTTAGAAGCTTTTTCTTTAAATAAAATCTTAACTTTTATTTCGCCTAATTTTTTCTCTATTTTTTCTAATTCTTTTTGTGTCTTTTCTGGCAATTGACTTATTTCCTTTTCTGCTCCTCTCTTTTGAAGATAACCATAAGCCTGACGCACAGGCTCTTCTACTACAACGCCAACTGTTACTCCTAAAACAGCTAAATCTTTAACGCCTTCAATAGCTACTTTTTTAACCCCTTCTAATCCCAATAAAGCTGTTTCTTTTGGAGCAAATATCAATGGATCAACCCAGCGACTCAAAAACCTATTTAATGACTTGGCTATTTTAATTCTATTCTCTTCGGCTATTTTTCTTATTCCTTTTTCTCTTTTACCTTGTTCATCTTGAATTTCCGCGAAAGCTCTTTCATCTATTTTTTGTTCTTGTTTAACTTCTGGTATTGTGCTATCCACATCTTTTGTCTCTTCAGCTCCTTCTGTGCCCTTTCCTGTTTCTGAAATTTCTGCCGAGTCAACTGTCTTTTTCATTATTTCTTGTTCTATCAATTCCCTTACTTTATCTTTCAAACCCCCACTTCTTGTGAAAAATCTAAGAACTTCTTCTTTTAGCCCTTCATCCATTTTATGAAAAAATTCACCCCTACATCCTTTTATCTTTTTTATGGTCTCCTCTGGGCTAATACGTTCTCCGCTACTATGAACCTGTCCTCCTACATCATTAATTATCTTGTACAGTTCATCAAAATTTGATGCATCTGAAAAAACATCTGGTATTGCCTCCCATAGCTTGTTCCCCTTGTTTTGTAAGTTTAGTATTTCTCCTATTTTTTCTTTTATCACTTTTTCAGATGCGCTGTATCCAAATTGTTCTCGTCCTTCTTCTTGTCTTGATTTTTTAGCAAGATGTATTAAATTACGCAATTTCGTTACTTCTTGTTCTTTCTTTTCTCTCTCTATTTCGTTCCCCTTGTTACGCCATTCCATTGCTTCTTGTTTTTTCTTTTCTATATCCTGAAAAATTTTCTCGTATTTTCCATATATATCAATTACTTTTGGTGCTTTCTCCTTTTTTTCGTATTGTTCTCCTGTTGGTTCTGGGTTAAATTGTTCTCTTTCTGGATTAGACATAAATTTTATTAATATAAATTAATTTGCTTCAACCTATAACATATATAGCATATAACTTGCTGGATGTCAAGTCTTTAGGAGTTGATTATCGCAGTTTATCTATAATTCCCGCAATAACCCTATTCTTAAACTCCCCCCAGCATGATTTCAGTTTTTTAGACCCCTTAATAGCTTCTCTCTGAATTTTCATTGTTTCTGAATCTTCTAATGGATCTTTCATAATCCCTATTCCAGCGTCTAAAGCAGAGCAAAGACAATGTCTGACAATTTTCAATATCTCCTCGCTAGACGCCTGCTTCGGAAAAATATCTATTCCCTGCCTCTTTGCCTCTCGGCACTTACGCAAAGCAAATGCCCAGGCATCGCGTTCCGGACATATTATATATTGATAATAATCTTGTTTTTCTTTTTCAGTAAAAAGTTCTACTGGCAAGTCCTCTGTTTTTATTCCCGCCAGCTTTCCTATTTTTGCCTTCATTTTTTCCTTTATTGTTATTCTCTTTGTAATTGTTTCCTTGGATTCAAAAGAATGGCCAATTTCATGCAGTAAACCAAGTAAATCTTCAGGACGCGAAAATGTTTCTGTTTTTTTGCCGCTTTCAAGGTCAAAATAAGAATCAGGAAACCAAATCTCTTTTGAATAGTGGCTCGTTAATAAATTCAAGCCAGCAGACAAAACCTGCCCTTTTGTAACCCTTTCGCAAAAACGCCAATTTTTTGGAAGCAAAGAGCTAAAATCAAATTTCTTGTCCTGCTCGCCTTGCTTATTGATTATTTCTATTTTGCCTGCCTCTTTTAGTTTTTGACCATAAAGATGTTCAAATCTCCGATAGCCGGTATATTCAATCTCAATTTTGTTATTATTATTGGTTTCAATTTGTTTAATCAGCGACTCTTGGAATTTTTCAAAGCCAGCCGGCTTAACCGGTTCTTTGCGTTCTTCTTTTTTAAATAAATTTTCAGGATTAAAAAATCGCATTATCTATTAGCAAAAACTTCGCGTCAAGTTAAAGGTCAGCAGTAGGGTCAGACCCCCTTTTCTCAATTAAGCGATAACCTCGAGTGGCTAATTGAAGCCAAACCTCTTTCAAAAATAGAGGGTTGTCTGATTTAATCGGTTCTTCCAATATTACTTCGCCTAAATTTCGAATGCCTTGTTTGAAAAACTCGTTAAGCATGCCCTCAATCTTGCTTTTTTCTTTAACTGAAGAAATATCAACCTTAAAGCCATCTTCTGAATAAGAGATTTCTCCCAGTCTTCTATCAAAAATATCTTTTATAATGAAACTCTTAGGAAATTTAGACATAATCCTGATATTATACCATGTTCCTCTTTTTATTCCCCTCTTCTTTTCTTAAAAAGATTGTCATATTGAAGTTGGAAATTTGAAAATCTTAGGTAAAATTTCCGTTTTTCAATTTTTTTAATTTCTGTAAAATTTTTTTCAGAGAACTGTCTCTCCAACCATTTTTTACAAAATT